>CAUSGP010000037.1:0-11746 GCA_963531075.1 uncultured Actinomycetaceae bacterium
TGGCCCGTGGCACAAAAAGGACATGCCATCCCGCATCCCGCCTGGGAGGAAATGCACAGAGTCGCCCTGTCCGGGTACTTCATCAGCACCGTTTCCACCATCGCCCCGTCGAACAGGCGCCACAACGATTTGATCGTCTGCCCACGATCGGCTGTGAGGTCGCGGACCTTCGTCAACAGCGGGGGGAGAAAAGCCGAAGCAATATCCTGGCGCTCCTTAGCCGGCAGGTCGGTCATCTTCTCCGGGTCTGCCTCGAAGCGCTCGAAGTAATGCCGGGACAATTGGTCGGCTCGGAAGGCAGGAAAGCCAGCCTTCGTCATGTGACTCTTCCTAGCGGCGAGATCGAGATCCGCCAGGTGTACGGGGGGCTTGCCCCTGCGAGTTTCCGCGAATGTTAAGAGTGGGCGAGGGCCCGATTCGACGGCGGGCATGACTTGGCGGCCGCCGCGGACCTGTGGGCGAGTATGCGGGCGTCGTCCGTCGTGAGCTTCGGGTAATGGTGGCGTCATAACTCGCCCATTGTCTCACGGCTGGTTCCCTAGCGCTGAACGCAATCGCTGTCGGATGAGGCACGTTGCCTAGCGTGGCAAAAGGAAAGGGTTACCCCGGGCGGCAAATGACGGCGCGGGTAACCGCGTGGGCAAAAGGACCGCGTAGGTAGGCATAAATTCGCGCAGAGCAGCGACAAGCCTGGCTGCGCAAGCCCCAACCGACTCTCATCGGGCAAATGGGGCCGTCATGATCGCGTAGCAGACGGGCGCCCACATGAGAATCGAGTCGATGCGGTCGAGCATGCCTCCGTGTCCCGGAAATATGGATCCCATGTCTTTGACTTCCAAGTCTCGTTTGAGCAGCGACTCGGAAAGATCGCCGACGGTCGAGCACAGCACCGCCGCCACACCCACAAGCAAGGCGATAGGCCACGGGCGTCCAAGAACGCTGCCGACGAGGACGAAAGACGAGGCGATGGAAACCACAAGCGAACCGACGAAACCTTCCCAGGATTTCTTTGGCGAGACGGATGGGCTCATAGGATGCCGTCCCCACAGAACGCCGAAAGCCCAGCCCCCGGTATCCGATGCTGCCGGCATAAGAATGAGCAAGGCGATCATCCATTCGGCGCTGTGCAGACCAGCAAGGGCGACGGCGAAAGATCCGAGCAAGCCGACCCACGACAAGGCGAAAATGGAAGCTACGGCGTCCTCCGCCCACAGGTTGTCGCGACGTTCGTCTTCCGCGCGGCGATCTTCACCCTCCCGATGGCATTTGCCCGCCGGGTGATTTTCATCCGCCCGACTGTCTTCATCTACACGGTTGCTCTCTACCGTCCGAGTATTGCGACTTCCCCGGTGATTCTCGCCTGTTCGGCTACGCTGACTGACCCGAAGATTCCCGCTCGCCCAGCGCCATAAAGCGATTGCGATCACTGCCACGCAGAAGGCGGCGAAGCCTCCAAGCGGGCCGTGCGTCCAGGTTGCCCACGTCATCGCGAGCAACCCGCACCACACGGGCATCAAGGGAATGCGATGGCCTTTGTTAAGGAAAGCTCCCGCGGCTTCCCACAGGGCAATGCACATGGCCGCGAAAGCGAGCACGGCGAACACTTCCATGCGCCATACGACGCTGAGAGCCACTAAGGCCAGAAGTAGAACAGCAACGGGGATGGCGGCTTTGAGATTCCTTCCCGCTTTGGACGCCGACGGCTCGGGCGGCTTAGGAGGATGGGGCGCCAGCCGAGACGTCAAGTTGCGCAATTCGCCCATTGTCGGTTCAGACCTCGAGAAGTTCTTTCTCCTTGCCCTCGAGAACTTTGTCTACCTGCTCGACATAGCTTTTGGTGAGCCCATCTAGTTTCTCCTCGGCGCGCTTGACATCGTCTTCGCCCGCTTCGCCATCCTTCTTAATTTTGTCGAGGGTTTCCTTCGCCTTGCGCCGAATGCCGCGAATAGCCACGCGGGCTTCTTCCGCTTTGTTCTTTGCAAGCTTGACGTAATCGCGACGGCGCTCTTCCGTCAGCGCGGGAAGGACCACGCGAATGAGATTCCCGTCATCGGTGGGATTGACGCCTAGATCAGACTCGCGCAAGGCCTTGTCGATGGAAGCCATGGCCGACCTGTCAAAAGGCGTGATGAGAACCGTACGAGCCTCTGGAATCGCGATGGTTCCCAGCTGCTGCAACGGCGTCGGGGCGCCATAGTAGTCGACGAGGATCGAATTGAACATCGATGCATTGGCGCGTCCAGAACGGATGTTGCCAAATTCGTTTCGAGCGACCTCAACGGTCTTTTCCATTTTTTCCTCGGCTTCGAGGAGTGTCTCGTCAATCATGGTTGTCCTTTTCTACTCGGAGGCTGACACAAGCGTACCGATCTTTTCACCGCGCAGCGCACGCGTGACGTTCGTCGACTCTCCCAGGGCGAAGACCCGCATGGCCACATCATTGTCCTGACACAAGGAAAAGGCAGCGGCATCAACGACCCGAAGTCCCTTCGAAATCGCCTCTTCGTAAGTGAGGAAATCGAGCTTGACGGCATCCGGACTTTTCTTCGGATCCGCGGTATAGACACCGTCGACGCCGTTCTTTCCGACCAGAATCTCATCGCAATGGAGTTCTGCCGCCCGCTGGGCGGCCACCGTGTCGGTTGAGAAATAGGGCATTCCAGCACCCGCCCCGAAAATGACGACGCGTCCTTTCTCGAGGTGACGAACAGCCCGCAGTGGAATATACGGCTCGGCCACCTGGGTCATCGTGATGGAAGTCTGAACACGACACGGAATTCCGGCTCGTTCGATGAAGTCCTGGAGAGCAATGGCGTTCATGACGGTTCCGAGCATTCCCATGTAGTCGGCGCGCCCGCGATCCATTCCGCGGCTTTGCAGCTCCGCTCCGCGGAAAAAATTGCCCCCTCCCACAACGATGGCAACCTGGACCCCGTCGCGGACCGCCACGGCAATCTCTCCTGCAACGCGACTGAGCACATCGGCGTCCAACCCCACTGCTCCCCCGCCGAACATTTCCCCCGATAACTTGAGAAGGACTCTTCTCTTCTGGTCGTTATTGCGGTCGCCTTGGACTGCGTCTGCCACCTCGTGTCCTTCCTCAAGCGGATGAATGCTGTCAATGACAGGATCAAGAGTATCAGCGCTGAAGGAAACCGGCGACGCACTCGTCTTGGCACCCGCCCGGGCCTGCGACGAAGGGAAATCGAGACCCGAGCGGGGATTCTATTACGCAACATTCACATGGTCGTCAAGCGCCCCCAGGCTTCGTGGTACTCGAGAGGCTCGATTCCGGGATACGCGCCAGCGCCCTCAGGCCATTCGTCTTCCCATACACCGGACCTGCCGCGCTGACGCGAGCCCATGAGATGCCCGTCGACCATTCCTATGGCCAGCATGAGAGCGAAACACGTGGTAGGGCCGACAAATCGAAATCCGCACTCGCGCAAAGCCGCAGCCATCGCCGCCGATTCGGGAGTATGCCGCGGAATGTCCTCGTGTCTTTCAGGAAAAATATTGATCTCGGGTTGAAAGGACCATACGAATGACGGAAGACCGCCCGATTCGCGAAGGGCCAAGGTAGCCCTGGCGTTGCGGATCGTCGCCTCAATTTTCACGCGATTGCGAATAATCGCGGAATTGCCCATGAGCCGTTCGACGTCGGCGTCGGTGAACTCGGCCACCGTCTCAGGATCGAATCCCGCGAACGCCTCGCGAAATGCCTCTCTTTTCCGTAGAACGGTCAACCATGAGAGCCCCGCTTGAAAAGCTTCCAGGCACAGGCGTTCGTATATTCCAGCCTCGGTGCGGACCGGCTTTCCCCATTCCTCAGCGTGATACACGGCAAGCAGCGGGTCCAAAGTGGCCCATCGGGGAAGCTTGGCATCGTTTTCCTCGACTTTTCCACCCGCCGGCTTCCGATCATTGCCAGCGTCAATCGGTGCACCAAATGTTCGTGAAAGATTCGACGCCTCACGACGAGGCTCACGATCGATTACGCTGTCACGATCGATTTTTCCTTGCTCATTCATATTCACCACCCTAGAGCGCAATACGGGAAGCCCGCCGCGCCATACACAAAACTGTGGATAAGTCATACGCAACATATCTTTGTGGACCAATTGACGCAATCTCTGGCCGCACCGGAACCTCTGGAGAGTGCGCAAGCCGGCCCGCCGTGTCACAATTGTTTCCATGCGGGCAATCATGACAGTCACAGGGCTCGATCATACGGGGATCATTGCGGCGGTCGCCGGTGCCTTGGCCGGGCAAAACGTCAACATCGTCAATGTCTCCCAAACGCTCATGGAAGACTATTTCACCATGATCCTCCAGATCGATTTTGACGACGATTCGCTTCCTCTCGCCGACCTTCAGCAGATCATGGCTGACGTCGGCAACCGCGAAGGTTTGGAGATACGCATCCAATCGGAGGCAATCTTCGACGCCATGCACAAGCTATAGGAATCGGCACGGCAATGGACACGACAAGCAACATCCTCGAGACGATCGAGATGATTTCGGAAGATCGTCTCGACATTCGCACGGTGACGATGGGAATATCGCTTCTCGATTGCGCCGATTCTCACGGGCCGGTGGCTCGTGAACGCTGCTACGAACGCATCACTGCTCGGGCAGCCGATCTAGTGTCCGTGTGCGCAAAGATCGAGGCCGAGCTTGGCATACCGATCATCAACAAACGCATATCGGTCACGCCCATCTCGCTGGTGGCAGCGGCCTCACGAGAAACTGACCTAACCCCCTGGGCCCATATGCTCGACACCGCTGCAGCCGCCGTAGGCGTCGATTTCATCGGAGGCTTCTCCGCGCTGGTGGAAAAAGGAACCACTGCAAGCGATCAGGCGCTTATCGATTCCATACCTGAAGCCCTGGCATCAACACAGGTAGTCTGTTCTTCCGTCAACGTCGGCTCTTCACGAGCGGGAATCAACATGGACGCGGTACGGGCTATGGGCGAGGTCATTTCAGCCTCCGCCCGCGCCACCGAGAGAGGCTTGGGAGCCGCCAAGCTCGTTGTATTCGCGAATTCGGTGGGAGACAACCCATTCATGGCGGGAGCCTTCCACGGCGTAGAAATGCCGGATTGCGTTGTATCCGTTGGAGTTTCCGGACCAGGCGTCGTCAAAAGAGCAATCGAGGCAGCAGCGGGCGAAGCTTTCGACATATTGGCCGAAACAGTGAAAAAGTCGGCATTCAAGATCACGCGAATGGGCGAGCTCGTCGGGCGCATGGCCGCCGAGGAACTCGGCGTGGATTTCGGCATAGTGGATTTATCGCTTGCGCCGACGGCGGAAGTCGGCGACTCGGTCGCCCGTGCGCTCGAGGCCATGGGGCTTGAACGCGTCGGCGCTCACGGCACGACAGCGGCATTGGCGCTGCTCAACGACGCCGTGAAAAAGGGCGGCCTCATGGCCTGCTCTCGCGTCGGCGGTCTATCAGGGTCGTTCATTCCCGTGTCCGAGGACGAGGGCATGATCGAAGCGGCTGAGATCGGCGCGATTTCACTGGCCAAACTCGAAGCGATGACGGCCATCTGCTCCGTGGGCCTCGACATGGTTGCCGTCCCGGGCGACACCCCGGCGTCCGCGATAGCGGGGATGATCGCCGACGAAGCCGCGATCGGCGTCATGAACCACAAAACGACCGCTGTGCGGATCATTCCAGCACCGGGCATGGTTCCGGGCGACGTCGTCGAATTCGGGGGGTTGCTCGGCAGGGCGCCCGTCATGCCGGTCAGCCCGTATGCCAACGAGGCTTTCATCGGCCGTGGCGGCCTCATACCGGCGCCTGTCCACGGCTTCAAGAATTAACAGAGCGGAAAAGAGCCCCGTAAACCACCCTCACAACAAAGGGAGGGAGCTAAAGCCCCCTCCCTTTTATGAACCTAGAAGGCTTTATGAACCTAGAAGGCTCGAATGGAATCTCACTCAGCCGAAGCGCCAACGCGCAGACGAGCAAAAGCGGTGACCTTGCCTCCAGCTTTAGAAACGACCTCGCCCACGGTGACCTTTGGATCACGTGCGAATCCCTGCTCAAGCAACACAACGGACTTGTAGAAGCCATTCATGCGGCCCTGAACAATCTTCGGCACGGCCTTCTCGGGCTTGCCCTCGGCAATCGTCGTCTCTGTGGCGATCCTTTCCTCGGCCTCAACGACGTCGGCGGGAACCGATTCGCGATCAAGGTAGGTCGGATCAAGGGCGGCGATGTGCACAGCAATGTCGTGCGCCGCAGAAGCGCCTGCGGCATCTGTGGCCACCAGGACTCCGACCTGGGGAGGCAGATCGGGATTCGTTCGGTGCATATAAGCCTCGACATGGTCGCCTTCGACGACGGCGACGTGCGAGACCTCCATCTTTTCGCCGATGATGGCAATGAGTCCGTCTATGCGGTCTTTCACGGTTCCGTCGGCGAGCTTTGCCGTCAGAACGGATTCGACGTCCGAAGCATTCGCCTCTACAGCCGCTTGAAGGATTTCGTCGGCCATGGCAATGAACTTCTCGTTCTTCGCCACGAAATCAGTTTCGGCGTTGACTTCGATAAGGACGCCGCGCTGGCCCTTCTCAGCATCGTACACAGCTGAGGCCACCAAACCGTTGGCGGCGGTACGGTCCTCGCGCTTGGCAACAGCCTTCAGACCCTTGACCCTGAGAAGCTCTTCGGCCTTGGCTGCGTCTCCGTCTGCTTCTTCGAGAGCCTTCTTGACGTCCATCATGCCGGCGCCGGTCTTATCGCGCAGAGCCTTGATGTCGCTGGGGGTGTACTTGGCCATTCTTGCTCCTTCTTCTCAATCCTGCTTGGCTTCTGGCGCCGAGTCGGCGGATGGGGCCGAGTCAGCGGAATCCGGCGAATCCGGCGAATCCGGCGAATCCGGGGAATCGGGAGAATCAGGTGAATCCGGAGACGCGGCCTTAGCTTCGTCGGCCTTCTTCCCTTCCGTCTTCTCTTCGGTCGCACCCGCTAGAATCTCGCGCTCCCATTCGGGCATAGGCTCGGAAACCTCTTCCCCTGAAGCGCCCCTGCCGCGAGAGACCAAGCCCTCGGCAACGGCGTCGGCTACCACGCGAGTGAGCAGACCGACGGAACCGATGGAATCGTCGTTACCCGGAATCGGGTAAGTCACTTCATCGGGATCGCAATTCGTATCGAGAATGGCCACCACTGGAATGTCGAGTTTCTTGGCCTCAGACACGGCGAGGTGCTCTTTCTTCGTATCGACGATCCAAACGGCGGAGGGCACCCGAGCCATATCGCGAATTCCGCCGAGAGTGCGCTCGAGCTTGTCCTTCTCGCGGCGCATCATGAGAAGTTCCTTCTTCGTGCGCCCAGAGGATGCGACGTCATCGAAATCGATCTGTTCGAGTTCGCGCAGACGCTGAAGGCGCTTGGCCACCGTCGAGAAGTTCGTCAGCATTCCGCCGAGCCAACGCTCGTTGACGTACGGCATTCCCACGCGCTCGGCCTGCTCGCGAACGGCCTCCTGAGCCTGCTTCTTAGTTCCGACGAAAAGAATCGTTCCGCCGTGCGCGACGGTTTGCTTCACGAAGTCGAAGGTGCGGTCGATATCGACGAGCGTCTTCTGAAGATCAATGATGTAAATGGAGTTGCGCTCGGTAAGGATGTAGCGCTTCATCTTGGGGTTCCAGCGACGGGTCTGATGCCCGAAGTGGACGCCTGCTTCAAGCAGCTGGCGCATGCTAACGACGGCCATGGTCGTCCTTTCTTAGTGCGCATAAGCGCGATTCGGTTCTTGCTCTCCGCGGGATTGCGGTTTGCCCTAGCACTCGCCGCGCACCGGGAGCCCGAAGGCACCGTCCCGATGACGTTTTACGCGAGCACGCGAATTTGCCCAGGTGAATGCCGGGCATTTCACAAGTGTAGCCGATCGCAGGCTGATTTCGCCTCCCATAGATCTCAGGTCCACAAATTTCGCTTCCCATAGACCTCAGGTCCACAATCGGACAAACGCAACCTTCATCCACAGACGCGAACTCATGAACTAGCTCGTCCTCCCAACTTTCCGATACTCGGAGGCATGAAGACACTTTCGGCGCTTATCAGCGCGGCGACGCTAGTTTTGACCATTCCGGGATCTTGGGGATTTCAGAACGATTCGCTTGCGCAGACACACTCGACGGCTTTCCGCGATGCCAACGTACCCGCAGATCAGAAAGATTCACGCGGTCTTTTGTCGCGACGAAAAGAGACCGCTGGGCCACCTCCGGTCAGAAGCACCGCCAGATCGAGCCCCGTCGGAAATAGACATCAACGTTCCCCGTCTCGCCCCGTCGCCGTCAAGGGACCATTCCTCTGGCCGACGGGAGGAAAAGCCGAAGTCGTGCGCCGGTTTGACCCTCCGGCTCAAAGATGGCTTAGCGGACATCGCGGGGTCGATCTGGACGCTCAGGAAGGCAGCACGATCTTTGCAGCCGGAGCGGGCACGGTGGCTTTTGCGGGAAGGGTCGCGGAGAAGAATGTCGTGTCAATCGACCACGGCAGCCTGCGGACAACCTATGAACCCGTCACACCTCTCGTCAGCGCGGGAGACATCGTCAAAGCGGGAGACCCCATCGGCACACTCGAGCCCGGTCACTGTGCCCCTGCTTCCTGCCTTCACTGGGGTGCACGGATCGGGAAAGATCATTACATCGATCCGCTTTCCCTTCTCCATCCGGTTATCCGGCTTCTCAAATGATCAATTGGCTTCTCAAATGATCGTCCGGACGAAACTTGCATCCGCGGGTTCGAGCCATCGATATGCTCGAACCTTTACTGCCACAGCCCTCCCGGAGCGAAGACGTCGTCGACGATGTCCTCGAACCACCCCAGTTCACGCGCAACGTCAAGAACCGTGTAACGCGAACGGTAGTACATAGCTCGGGGAAAAGTGGCGCGAACATCGTCTGGCGTGAGGCCGATGTCGCCCGGTACGCTCGGCGCCCCGGCACGAGCCAATGCCAGTTGGAGTTCCTTGGCGGGCATCAACTGAGCCCCCAGTTTCACACGAAGCTGGGGCCACGCCTGAACAAGCTTCTCGATCCGAGCACGAATACCGGCGGCGTCGACGTACTTCTCCCGCGTTTCGTTCACTCCCTTATCGATCAGTGGGCCGGACATGACTCGGCGTATGTCTGCATCAACCTCCTCCCACGATGGCCAACGCGAAACCACCGTATCGATGTCCACCCCCGCCACATCGCGCTCCAAGAATTTCTCGTAAAAGGCAGTCATCGCCAACGTGCCCACAGCTACCTTGTATCCGTGGCTGAGCGGAGGGTCAAGCTCGGCCCCCAGATGGTCAAGCTCCCACAAATGGCTGAAGTAGTGTTCGGCTCCAGAAGCGGGGCGAGTCCCTTTTGCCACCTGCATCGCCAGTCCGGAAAGGACGAGGCCCTCGCACAGTCCTTCGTAAGCTTCGGGCACTCCGGCGGCCAGTTCCGAAGGGCTGGACAACGCTTCGCGAACGCCGGTTTGGACCAGTTCACACGCAAGCGGATGGATGGGGTCCACCCCCACCGCGTCGGCAAGCATCCAGTCGGCGCCCGCTGGAATCTTTGCCGATAGGTCGCCATAGCCCGACGACGCCATGGGGCGTGGCGCCGAAGCCGCCACGTCAAGATCGATGATCACCGCCTTCGGCGCCGGACAAGGCATCGTGATCTTCACACCGTCCTTCGTCATCGGCGCACCGAATCCGGTATACCCATCCATGGAAGCAGCTGTCGCCACAACGGCATAAGGTTGATCCAATTCGCCCGAAGCGAGCTTCGACAAGTCGTTGATTGTGCCCGAACCGACTGCAATGGCCAAGGCATTCGTCGCCAGCAGCCTCTCCTTTATTTCTTCGCAATGGTTATAGGAAGCGTAGAGAGTGGGCGATCCTGGGTAGATCATTGGCTCAGCCAGATCGGCGCCGGCAGCGCGCAGGGACTTTTCGACGTCGGCCCCGGCAGCCTCCCATGTGCGTTCATCGGCAACGAGCAAAGCTTTCCGCTTCCCCTCGAGCCGGCCCTCGGCCTCAAGCAGGCCCTCGCGGATGATGGAACCTGACGAGGCCAGGATTACCCTTCCGACCTTGACCACTTTGGTGTGGCTCGCATTGTCAAGCCCTTTTTTAAGCAGTTCGGCGCTCATCGTGCGGCACTCCTATCGCGTCGTTCGTCGCCGGTTCGTTCACCGTCGCCGGTTGTATGAGAGCCGACCGGTTTTTGGCCGGCATTGGGACGACTGCCGGTCAATTTGCCGCCACCGGACAACGTTTTTTCGCTGGCCGAGACACCGCTGCTGCCGGACGGTGCATCTTTGTTAGCCGAGATGCTGACGTTTTCATCTGCCGAGATACCGGCTTTCCCGGGCAGGCCTTCGGCACCGGCGGCATCGCTCAGCACGTCGACGCCTCCGCTGAGATTGGCGACATCGGCAAGACCACTAGTGTCTCCATCGATGGTTCCGCTCACGCGGGCCTTCGCCGTCCCTTCGGAATCGGCGTCATCGCCGCCCGCCTGCGGCCGTTGCGCGCGATCGGCGACCCTATGCTGAATATCGCGAACCGCGGGAAATAGGGCGGCATACTCATCGACCCAGTAGCGATATTCTTCATGGCGCACAGGGTCGGGCTTGATGACTGCGCTGTAATGGACCATGGCGTCTGCCGCTTCTTGCAGGTCGGCGAATCTTCCTGCCGCGACAGCCCCCATCATCGCCGATCCAAGGGTCGGAGCGTCCTGCACCTCGGTTACGGTGATGTCGAGTCCGGTGACATCGGCGTGCATTTTCAGCCATTCGAGGCTCGAAAGCGCACCCCCGCATGCGGTGATGGCCCGAGGTTCGTAGCCCGCTGCCCGCATCGTCCGCAGATTCAGTTCCAGCCCGTAGCAGGTCGCCTCCTGTATCGCGTGATAAATATGCTCGCGCCGATGGCTCAACGTCAGCCCGGTTATAACCCCGCGTGCTTTAGCATCCGTGTATGGGCTCCGGTTTCCTTGAAAATACTCGAGAACCAGGACGCCATCAGAACCGGGCGGTATGTCTTTTGACGATGTATTCAACACCTCGTAGGGCGAGGGACCTCCGTTTTTGGCTGCCTCGAGGAGGTCTTTCGCCGAGTTTTCCAGGAACCAGCGAATGACCGAACCCGTAGAAACCTGTGATGCCTCCATCGTGTACTGACCGCGAACCAGCGCGTCGGTATGAGCGCCGAACATCCCGGCTCCATAGAGAGGAATATCGCTTTGCGCTAGAAGACAGTTACTGGAACCGGTGATGAGCGCCATGCGCCCAGGCGCCAGCACATTCATGCCGATCATTCCCGCTTCAGCGTCTATACCGCCCTGAGCGACGGGAGTGCCGGCAACCAATCCCAGTTCGGCGGCGGCTTCCGCGCTTAGATTTCCCAGCGTCTCCCCCATGGCATTGACGTCGTCGGGCATCTTGTCCATGAGATCGCCCACGCCTAACTGTTCATAGAAGTCAACCGGAAAACCACCGTGGTCGTTGTTGTGGTACATCTTTAACGACGCCGAACAGAGGTTGACGGCGGCGCACCCCGTCAGCCTCAATCCCATCCAGTCGGGCGCATCAAGAATCCAGGCCGCACGCTCCCAAATTTCCGGTTCATTCTCCTTGACCCACATGGCTTTGAAAATGAACCATTCGGCGGAGGCCGGATCGTCGCCTCCCCCGTTGTACATACGGGCCCAATGGTCGATCGTTGAAGCTCTCTCGG
>CAUSGP010000038.1:0-11694 GCA_963531075.1 uncultured Actinomycetaceae bacterium
ACCAGTGGTTCCGTACGGACAAGCAGGGGAGAGTCACTGCTTCGCTCAAAGAGGCGATATTGCCTTACGGTACGTTTAAACTGACAGCCCAATCCGGCAATCCTGGCAAATTATTCAGCCGTCTCCTGGGGTGGACAAGCTACGAGGGGCCCCAGCGGCCTCCCGCACCCGGAGGCGGCGGTAACCAAGGTGGCAACGCCGGAAATCAGGGTGGCAACGCTGGAAATCAGGGTGGAAACAGTGGCGGACAGGCCCAAACCTCCATCGGAGGTTCGAATGTCATCAGGCGTTCGGTTGCCACTGGCGTCAGCCGCTCTGTTGTGCCAGGGCGTTATGCCGTTCAAGGCGCTTATGCGCGGCTCATCGGCGCCCAGCAGGCCCAGCAGCAAAAGCCTGCTCAGCCGAACTTTCCGAAGCCCAATTTCACCCCTCCTCCGCCTGTTCCCAACGAAAGGGGCCTCACGCTGCAAAACGCGGGGAACATTGGAAAGCAGATGGAAGGAAAAGTCCTTGTGCTGTTTCCTGCCGGGAGGCAGCCGGGTGAGTGGATCTTCCTCTACGTCTATCCCCAAGGAAGCCCGCTCGGGTGGACGCAGATCGACAAGCAGGGCAAAATCCGCGTCGACACGTCCGTATTTCCTGACGGCTCCTACAAGTTCGCGCTCATCGATTCCACCGGCAAGCTCATTGGTTGGACGGACCTAGACGTCGGCAATGTCAAGAAGAAAAAGCCGAATCCGACGTCCTCGCCCACGAAGGACGACGCCGGCGCACAAGCCAAGGTCGAAGAAGACACGAGTCAGCCGATCTGGCCGTGGATGCTCGGCGGTGCGCTGATCTCCGTGACGATCGTCGGCGCCGCTCTCATTGCTTCGAAGCGTCAGAGCAAGTGAGTTCTGATGTGAAGGTACGCTTCGCGGCTGTAAGCACGGTTGAGCATTCGGGATGGGGAATCGAAAACAAGCTCCGCCCGGAATACCCGACCAACGAGGTGGTTCGGAAACGGGAAGGCCCGCGGCGCGTATGGCACGTACAAGAAAGGAAGTTGCCATGACTGCTTCACGCACAGGCCTGCGGGCCCTCATCGCGGCCCTCGCGAGCTTTACGTTCGTGTCCCTGGCTAATACGAGCGCGACCGCGTTGCCTCCAGGCGACGCTTCGTCTGGTGCCCCGTGTGCGAATGTTTCGGTTTCGGCCAAAACAGTTCAGGCCGGTCAGCAGATCTCCTTCACTGTTTCCGGTTTTCCCGCAAATGAGACCGTGTACGTCAAAATCGACGACGGCGCGAACTACGGTGACTCCTCGATCCAAGAAACGGGCGCGGTCATCCAGAAGAAAGTTCCTGCTTCAGGGCCGCTCAAGGGCTCGTTCACCCTTCCCGGTAACATCGCGGCGGGAAATCATTGGCTGCAATTTAACACAAAAAACCATAGCTGCCGCGGCAACTCTAATTTTACCGTGGTGGACGCCGATGGAAACCAGGCTGGCGGCAACCCGGATGCCGGGAATCAAGCTGGTGGAAACCAGGCTGGCGGGAATCAGGCTGGTGGGAGCCAAGCCGGCGCCGGGCAGGCCGGAAACGGTGTGGGAGGCGGCAACCAGCAGCAGGCGGGTGGTGCCGGAGGCTTTGTCGATGCGCAGGGCAACCCGGTCGATGTGCAGGGCAACCCCGTTGTTCCTGGAAGCAGGCCTTCGGCTACCGCCACAACCAAGATCGGCGGAGAAGTGGTGACAGTAGCCCCCGACGCGGTGAGCCCGGTGGCATCGCAGACCACGAAGGCAAAGAAGCAGGCCCCCACGGTCACGGCCAAGCAGGCTGTGGCAGAAGAAGATCCCGACGGGGTGAATATGGGCATAGTCGGAGGGATGGCGCTCATCTTCATCGGGTTGATCACCGCCACATTGATCACTAACCGCGCGAAGGACCTCGCCGTGGCCAAGGCGCGGAGAGAAGCTGAGAAATCCGGCGGTGAACTGAACCCCGATGGCGGTGCGAGCTCCGATAGTGGTGAACTGAACTCCGATGGCGGTGCGGGCTCCGATAGCGGTGAACTGAACTCTGATGGTGATGCGAGCTCTGATAGCGGTGAATTGACTCCCGAAGGCGGTGGGTTGAGTTCCGAAGGCGGCGAAACAGTTCTTGATGGAGCCGATGCATGAAGATGCCTAGAGTTCTCACCCGAAAATCTCGTGCGTGAGGGCCTGGCAATCTTACGTGTGAGGTCTGGCAATCACTGCTTGAGCTCAAGATTTCTTCGACGCGGCCGTTGTCTGCGATCGGAATGCCATGCACCTTCGTGGTTCTGCTAGCGGACGCGGCCCTCGGAGCGACCGAGATGCTCACGCAATCGCCGACCTGACCTCCATCGCAAAGCCGGGAGCTCGTGTTGAATGCAGGGGCGGCCATTGCCGTGAGCGGACTTAAGAGGCGGTTTTCCGACGTCGTCAACGTCAGGTTGTACATATGGCTCGCCTTACCTGACTCGCCTTCGTCTGCATGTGCAGGGCGTCTCACATGCTTGAGGTGGGGGAAAGATATCCTTTACTCTCGATAAAGGTAGGGGAACCTTACTTGACGCGACTTCTGCCGCGCAGCACGGAAATGCCTCTGCTTCCAGGTACGAACTAAAGATATGAGCTCTTATGACTACCACATCCATCGCCTCTAAGAGGAAAAGTGCGCTGAGCAGAGTCTTGGGCCTAGCGTCGGCTGCAATGGTTGGAATAACGCTGTCTTTGACAGCGAGCCCCGCACTTGCGCTCGACCCGTCTCCCGAGAGCCCAGGAGCCGGCGAAGGGACGCTCACGGTCGATCCCGGCACGGTCTCATCCGGCGAGACCATTACGATCAAGGGAACAGGATTCGCTCAGCGTCCGGCCAACGGCGAACTCTCGTTCAAACTCAACGACGGCAAGAATCCAGCGTTGAAGTTCCCCACCGAAGGCCAGCCGAGCGGGGTGCGCGTTGATGCGGCTGGAACCGCAACCGTCAAGGATGCCAACGCTCTTCCCGACGCCCAAGGCAATTTCACCGCCAAACTTAAGCTGCCGCAGATATCCGAGGAAGGCGACTACCGGGTCCGCATCGTCGGCGGCGCCGCGGACGGGGGAGCAACGGTTTCCAAGTGGGCGAGGTTCAGGGTGTCGAACCAAGCCGCGCCCGCAGGGAAGCCGTCGGCGAGTGCGTCGGCAAGTTCTGCTGACAAGCCGTCGACGAACCCAACTGAAAAGCCGTCGGCGGGCGCGTCGGCCGCTCCAACCGAAAAGCCTTCGGTAGGCCCCACCGACAAGCCGACAGCTACGCCGTCATCGCCTTCAAAGGTCGAAGTCAAGGCCACCGATATTTCCACGGCGGACGACGGCAAAGTTTCGGTCGCAATCGAAGGCAGCGGATTCAAAGCCGGCGAGCTGAGCGCTTCCGTCAACGGGACGGACCTTTCATGGGTTGCCGGACGCAGTACGTCGGCCACTCTCAAAGTGGCCGACGACGGCAAGATTTCCGGAACCCTCTCGATTCCCGCCGGGCTGACTCCGGTTGGCAAGAATCACGAGATCAAGCTATCGGGAGCGGCGGGTCAAGCAACGGTCGAATTCATGCCGGTAGCAGGCCTCGCCTTCTCGGCTGGCAGCGCCGCAGGATCGACCACCAATGCGACCGTTCTCAATCTTCCCAAGGGGGCCGTCGTCAAATCGATCGGTGTCGAGGGAAGCAATTGGATCTCCGCAACGCACGAGGTTGCCGAAGGCACGAGCGTCGCGGTTCCCGATGTGAAGATTCCGGCCGACGCCAAGGTCGGCGCCAAGATTGCCGTTCAGTACACGATCAATGGCAAACAGGTGACATTCGTTTCTTCGTCGGTCGTGACGCCGAGCAACGCACCGGTCAACGCCGACAAGTATGAGGCGAGCAGCGGCGATCTACCGCAAGGACTCTACCAAAGTGCCTACAGTGCGAAGGAGAACACCCTGTATGTGACCTCCGCGGTTGGCCGTCCTCCCATCAAGGAATCTAAGCTCCTCAAGGTCAATCCTCAAACCCTCAAGGTCGCCAAGGACATCACTCCGGCCGCGGCCGATGAGGCTACCGGCCTGTACGCAACCTACGGTGTTGGCCTCGACGATTCGAAGGGCTATGTCTGGGTTACGAACACCCGTCAAAATACGGTTGCCGTTTACGATCGCGACCTCAAGTTGGTCAAGCAGTTCCCCAATGATTTGACCGAGCATCCGCGCGACGTCGTAGTTGATGAGACGACGCATCTCGCTTACGTTTCCTCAGCCCGCGGGGACTACGTCGACGTCTACTCCGGCGCGACGGACCAGCCAACGCGTGTTGGCCGCATCAAGCTATCGACGGCAAACCAAAAGTTCGATGGAGCAATGAGCCTGACCCTCGACAAGGAGTCGGGCACGCTTTACACAGTCTCCCGCAACACCAATGCCGCAGCCGCCATCAAGGTGCGCGGCGGCAACGAAGTGACGCACTTCCAGCTTGACGACGCCGTAAAAACCGCATCCGGGGTGGCCTACGACCCCGTCAATCACCACTTGTTCATTGCCTCGCAAGGAACCAATAACGCCGTCGTGGTCGATACGAACACCGGTAAAACGGTGGCGAATATCCCCACCGGCGCGCGCGCACTCAATGCAGCCTACGATTCGGTTAATAAGGTTGTATACGTCGCCAACAGCGGAGGCGGAACGGTGACTGTCATCGACGCGGCCACCCTTAAAATCGTCGCGAACCTTCCCGCGGGAACGAACACGAACCACGTGACCGTCCACAACGGGGTCGCATACGTTGTCGACAAGGGGAATCCGAATAAAATTCACAAGTTCGCACTGAAAGTCAAGGCGCCCGGCGGCGACCCGACGACGAACCCGACGGCTACCGGCAAGGAACCCACAGGCTCTGCCCAGCCGTCTGCAACCGGCGCCGCCGTGACGCCTCCAAGCGCCGGGCCGTCCGCTCCTAACGGAACCGCGGATCCAGGGAGTTTTAACGGCGCTGGAAACGCCCCAGGAAACAATGGAGGCGATAAAGGCGCCGGCGGCAATGCTGGAAATGCCGACAGCGGGAAAGCCGCTGGCGGATCTCAAGCCAATGGCGGATCGCGCGGGAACGGAGGTTCCCAGGCCAATACAAGATCGACGGCCCGCACCTTGCCGAACACCGGAGCCGACGTCATGATTTACGGCCTCGCGGCTGTGCTCCTCATCGGAGCGGGTGTGCTTGCAATCCGCGCACGCGCCAACCGTTCCTAATGATGACGATATATATGGCACGCAATAGGCATGCGTGACGAACAATAGAGATGCGCGGCAAATAATAGGTATGTGCGGCAAACAAGCTGCGTGGCTGTTGGCTCCATCGGGTTAAGCGCTTCGATAATCGGCCGTTGAAGCTTGGTGAACAGCCAACTGATGGGCCCGGGTCATTCGACCCGGGCCCATTCCGTGCATTGATCAGAGCGGTACGGCTGCTGTCGGAGCGGTACGGCTGCTGTGTCAGGGTTTTCCACATGGCAGCGTCAAGGTTATCCACACAGGCGTGACAAGGATTTTTTCGCGCGCTAGTATGTGTAAGTTGCCTCGGCGAGGGAAAGGGAGAGCTCTTTCCGTTATCGACGCGGTGGGTGTGCCTTCGTGCACGGCCGTCCGAATCGAGGCCGCACGCGCCCGAAACCAACGGGCGTCATAATGAAAGGAGAACCCACATGGCAGATAAAATCCACGTCGAGCGGCGTGAATCCTTTGGAAAGGGCGCATCGCGCCAGCTTCGCCGCGACGGGCGCACGCCCGCCGTCGTCTACGGACACGGCTCGGAACCCGTCCATATTTCTTTCGACTCTCACGAGATCTTCTTGGCCACGAAGGGGCAAGCCAACCCGATCCTCACGATCTCGCTCGAAGGCAAGGACCAGCTGGTACTTGTCAAAGAACTCCAGCGCAATCCGCTTTCGCGCATCATTGAACACCTCGACCTTCTTCGCGTCGCTCAGGGCGAGAAGGTCGACGTTGAAGTTCCCGTCGAGATCAGTGGAGAGTCGTTCCCCGGCACCATCCATACGGTCGAGCTCATGCACGTGCTCGTCAAGGCTCCGGCCACGGCTATCCCGGAGGCGATCGTCGTCGACGTCGAAGGCCGCAAGGATGGAGAGAACGTCACCGTTGCCGACCTGACCTTCCCGCAAGGGGTCGAGGTTGAGACCGCCCCGGAGGCGATCGTGGTGGTCATCTCCACGCCATCGGCCCCCTCCGAAGCTGATTTGGCTCCTGCAGAATCCGCGGAGGCCTCGGAAGAAGCTTCGGAATGATAGCGATGCGTGTGGCGTCCTGTGAGACGCCACACGTGTGGAGGTAGGGTGTTTGCAATTGTCGGCCTGGGAAATCCGGGCCCACGATACGAGGCCACGCGTCACAACGTGGGTCAAATGGTCATCAACGAGCTCGCGTCCCGCGCTCGCGGGAAACTTTCGCGCCTGAAGAATGTGAGCGCTTTGGGTCTCGAATGCCACGTCGGGCCGCCTCCCTCGCGCAAAGCCTTGCTGGCCGCCACCACCGGTTACATGAACGAATCCGGTGGCCCGGTCAAGGCGCTCATGACCTATTTCAAGGTTCCCGTCGACTCCCTCGTCGTCGTCCACGACGAATTGGACTTGCCCTTCGGCACGATCAGGCTCAAACGCGGCGGGGGAGAAGGCGGGCACAACGGCCTCAAGTCGATCAGCCAGGCCCTCGGAGCGAAAGACTATATCCGCCTTCGGTTTGGGATCGGACGTCCGCCGGGTAGGCAAGATCCCGCAAATTTCGTGCTTTCTGCCTTCTCCTGTACGGAGTCGAAGGAAGTTCCGCTTCTTATTTCCGAAGCGGCCGACGCCGTCGAAGACGTCGTTCTCCGTGGCCTCGAAGCCGCTCAGCTCCGTCTGCACACGAGGTGAATGTGCTCAGCGCCATCCTGCCAGCCGTTGCCGCCGACCCCGCGATTTCAGCGGCGCTTAGCCAGACCGCCAACCGCGACCTGGCTATGCCGCGCGGCCTCGTTCCTCCTGTGCTTGCGCTCATGGGGCAGGACGAATCCTCCCGAAGCCCGCTTATTGTTGCCGTCACTCCCACCGGGCGCGAGGCGGACGAATTGGCAGGTGCACTGCGGGCGTATCTTCCCGAGAGCGCCGTCGAACTCTTTCCCGCGTGGGAAACGCTCCCGCACGAAAGGCTTTCGCCTCGCTCTGACACGGTGGCCCGCCGAATCCTCGTCCAGCGACGCCTCGCCCACCCGGAAGACTTCGCCCCCTTGCGAGTGCTTGCCATGCCGGTGCGAGCGCTTCTCCAGCCGATTGCCGAGGGCCTGGGTGAGCTCAAACCCGTGCGTGTCAACGTGGGTGACACTCTCGATCTCGAGTCCCTCGAGCGCGCGCTCGTGGACGCGGCCTACTCGCGGGTCGACATGGTGGAAGGACGCGGGCAATTCGCCGTGCGAGGCGGCATCATCGATATCTTTCCGCCCACGGATCCCAGGCCCTCGCGCATCGAACTCTTTGGAGACGAGGTCGAAGAGATCCGGGTTTTCTCCGTTGCCGACCAGCGCTCGCTCGAAGCGAAAGACAACGTATACGCCCCACCGTGCCGCGAAATCCTATTGACCGCGGACGTCCGGGCCCGCGCTCGCGAGTTGGAGGCCGAATTACCCGGCGCCATGGACATGCTCGACAAAATCGCCGAAGGAATCGCTCCGGAGGGAATGGAATCTCTCGCTCCCGCACTGGTCGATATGGTTCCCGTCGCGGCAACCATTCCCGCGAACGCGCGGATCGTCTTAATCGAACCGGAGAGAATCTCGCAGCGGGCCGATTCGCTCATCGCCACGACGGAGGAATTTCTCGCGGCGGCTTGGAGCGCGGCGGCAGCGGGAGGAACCGTGCCCGTCGACGTCGATAAAGCGTCGTTTTCCGATCTCGGTTCGACGCGCGAGTTGGCCCAGGAACGCGGTCAAGGATGGTGGACCCTCGCGGGTTTCGCGCGCGAACGCGTCGCGGCCGGAGCGCATGCCGGCGGGGTGACGGTGAAATCCGGCGGAATTGCAACGGAAACTGACGGAGCCGAAGTGCGCGCCAGCGAGCCCAATGAAGTGCGCGCCAGCGAACCTAAGCGGTTCATGGGAAAGGTCGACGAAGCCATTGCAGACATCGGCCTCAAGGCGAAGGACCAGTGGCGGCTGGTGCTCGCTGTGGAAGGGGCGGGGCTCGGGCGGCGCATGCGCGAACAACTCGAGGAAGCCGGCGTTCCCGCGTCGTTTGTTGAGGATCTGACGGATCTTCGGCCGGGAATATGCCATGTGACCGCCGCGCCTATCGGATCCGGTTTCACCATGGATGGGCAGCGTCTAGCATTGTATGCCGCTGCCGACATCACCGGCAGGGGCGGTTCCTCGACTCGTGACATGCGCAGAATGCCGGCCCGCCGGAAGAACGCGGTAGACCTACAGGCCCTCAAGCCCGGTGATTACGTCGTCCACGAGCATCACGGTGTGGGACGATTCGTCAAGATGGCGAAACGGTCCATCGGGGCGGCGCGCGATACGCAGCGTGAATATCTCGTACTCGAATACGCCTCAACGCGGCGAAACGCCCCGCCCGATCAGCTGTGGATCCCCACGGACTCTCTCGATCAGGTCTCGCGTTACGCCGGCGGGGAGGCGCCTACCCTCAACAAGATGGGCGGGAGCGACTGGGCCAAGACAAAGGCCAATGCCCGGGCCGCGACCAAGCAAATCGCCCAGGAACTCGTGCGCCTGTACGCCGCGCGCCAGGCGACGAAAGGATTCCAATTCTCACCTGACACACCCTGGCAGCGCGAGCTGGAAGATTCTTTTGCCTACGTTGAAACTCCCGATCAACTTCAGACGATTGACGAGGTCAAAGCTGACATGGAAAAGCCGACGCCAATGGATCGGCTCATTTCCGGCGACGTCGGCTACGGCAAAACCGAGATAGCGCTGCGCGCGGCTTTCAAAGCCGTTCAGGACGGCAAACAGGTGGCCATTCTGGTTCCCACCACGCTCCTGGTTTCCCAGCATTACGAGACTTTCCGTGAACGATACTCCGGCTTTCCTGTGCGTTTGGCCCAGTTGTCTCGTTTTCAGTCCGAACGTGAAGCTGCCGAGACGATCAAGGGGCTCGCCGAGGGGACGATCGACGTCGTTATCGGGACACACCGGCTGCTCACGGGGAACGTCCGGTTCAAGAACCTGGGATTCGTTGTGGTAGATGAGGAACAGCGTTTCGGTGTTGAACACAAGGAAACTCTCAAGCAGCTCTATCCTGACGTCGACGTGTTGTCGATGTCGGCCACTCCGATTCCGAGAACGCTGGAAATGGCCGTAACAGGCGTGCGCGAAATGTCGACGCTGGCCACTCCGCCGGAGGAGCGCCATCCCGTCCTGACCTACGTCGGGCCGAGGGATGACAAGCAGGTGCTCGCTGCGATACGCCGCGAGCTTTTACGTGACGGCCAGATCTTCTACGTCCACAATCGAACGGGGGACATGGCTCGGGTTGCGGCCCAGCTCGGCGAGCTGGTGCCGGAAGCCCGGATAGGCGTGGCCCACGGGAAAATGAGCGAGCACCAGCTGGAGCTTGTCATCCAGGCTTTTTGGGACAAAGAGATCGACATCCTTGTCTGCACGACGATCGTCGAGACGGGGCTGGACATCTCGAATGCGAACACGTTGATAGTCCAAGACGCCGAGCGTTTCGGGCTCTCCCAGCTCCACCAGCTGCGCGGGCGCGTAGGAAGGGGACGCGAACGGGCCTACGCCTATTTCCTCTACAACCCCGACAAGGCTATGACCGAAACTGCTCTTGAACGCCTGCGGACGATCGCAGCCAACACCGAGCTGGGCTCGGGCATACAGGTGGCGATGCGCGATCTGGAGATTCGCGGCGCCGGAAACATGCTTGGCGGAGAACAATCCGGGCATATTGCGGGCGTGGGATTCGACCTGTACGTTCGCATGGTCGCCGATGCAGTGGCGAGGTTGCGAGGCCAGGCGCCCGACGAGGAGGCCGACGTCGATGTGCGCATTGAGCTTCCCATCGATGCCTACCTTCCCGAGAGCTACGTGTCTTCCGAGCGGTTGCGCCTGGAAATTTACACAAAGATCTCCGAGGCGGGCACCGAGGAACAACGGGAAGCCGTGCGTGCCGAGATAATCGACCGCTACGGTCGGATCCCGCCGGAGGTTGAACGCCTTTTTCGCATTGCCGCGCTGCGCGAATTGTGCAGAGAAGCGGGCTTGGCCGAGGTCACCGTTATGGGTAAGAACATTCGCTTGGCGCCGGTCAATTTGCCCGATTCAAGGCAGGCTCGGCTCAAGAGGCTCTACCCCGAGGCTCTCCTCAAACCGGCGATTCGCGTGGCGCTTATTCCACTGCCTGTAGGGTCGAGGCGAATGGGCGAATCTTCGGCATTGGAAGGCGACGATCTTCTCGATTGGGTGCAAAAGCTCATCGATTCGGTGTTCGTCGCGACATTCGGATCTTCCGGGTAGCATATTTCCCACAGTCGACGGTTTCTCAAAATCCATGGAAGGATGCGATGAAGACGAAGTTGGTGGCCAAGGCGTGTGCGGCTGCGACTATTGCGTGCGTGGGCCTCGCCGGATGCTCGAATCCCGGAGTGGCCGCCAGGGTCAACGGCCGCGTCGTAACGGAACGAAGCGTCGACGAACTGGCCGCGCACGTGAAGGACAACAACCTTGAGAAGGCTATGAGTTCCTTGGGAGTCAGCACTTCCACAAGGATCGGATTTCTCAGGCTCAGACTGATCTCCACGGCGTTGAGTCCAGTGCTCGACAAAGAGCGCGGCAAAATCAGCGCTTCTCGCAGGAGCGAAATTCTTCGCGCATGCGTCAAGACCTCGGCCAAGCTTCCGTCAGACGTTGAAAAGTTGTGCTTGGCTCAGAAGCTGGTATCCCAGTCCCCAACTCTGCAGGGTCGGATTCAGAGTGCGTTGGCGGGCATGAAGGTGCGCTATAGCGAACGCTACGGCGTTGCTGGCAAGCAGGGGCTTGAGCTTCCCGAATATCTGACTCTCCCGCGTTGAGGGAATTCTGCGCCTGGTCCCGAGGTCCCATCCGCGTCCTCCCGGTGACGTGACGGTCATCAAAATGAGAGATGAGTAACTGGCCGTAGCCGCCACTGCGCTCCGTTCTGCGGGAGAATAGGAAACAGGGTTATTCCCAGCCGAGGCGGCTCGCATCGCCGTCGTGCAAACTACAGTTAGGAGTGGCTGTGGCCATTATTGTTGATCTTTACGCCCGCGAGATTCTCGATTCCCGCGGAAATCCCACCGTCGAGGTTGAGGTCGAACTTGAGGACGGCACTCGTGCCCGCGCCGGCGTACCCTCTGGTGCGTCCACCGGCGCTTTCGAAGCTGTCGAGCGTCGCGACGGCGATGCGGCTCGCTACCTCGGCAAGGGAGTCGAAGGCGCCGTCGCCGCCGTCAATGAAGACATCCGCCCCGAAATCGCCGAATCTTTCGACGCCGAAGACCAGCGCGGCATCGACAGCTTCCTCATCGCTCTCGACGGCACACCCAACAAGGCCAAGTTCGGCGCCAACGCCATCCTCGGCGTTTCGATCGCCGTTGCCAAGGCCGCCGCGAAATCCGCCGGCCTGCCTCTCTACCAGTACC
>CAUSGP010000039.1:0-11629 GCA_963531075.1 uncultured Actinomycetaceae bacterium
CGACAGGGCATGCGGATGCTCATGGTGGAGACGGGAGGCGATCCTGGACATGCGCCCGCTCGTGCAGCCTATGAAGCTATCGGGTTCCAGCGGTGGCCGGTTGCTCGGTATTTCAAAGAACTCTCCGATTGAACTTGCGCCACGAGGTAGTTGAAACCCACCGCGGGAACCGAGGTGCCGTAGACTTGATCCATGACTTTCCGACCAATACGCATCGTGGGCGATCCCGTCCTGCGTACGCCGTGCTCACCCGTTGACGAGATAACCCCCGGGGTGAAGACCTTGGTCGAAGACCTTCTGGAGAATGTCGATATGGATGGGCGTGCCGGCTTGGCGGCAAACCAGATTGGTGTGTCTTTGCGCGCTTTTTCCTGGAATATCGAAGGTGAGATTGACTACATCCTCAATCCGGTCATCGTCGAACTTTCGGATGACAAGTTTCAAGACGGTGAAGAGGGATGTCTCTCTGTTCCCGATCTATGGTTCCCGACCAAGAGGTCGTGGTTCGCTCGCGCCGAAGGCACCGATTTGGATGGACGAAAGAAAACCGTTGAGGGAGAAGGGCTTATGGGCAGGTGCATCCAGCACGAAGTCGATCACCTGGACGGGCATCTCTACATCGACAGGCTCGATCGCGAAACGCGGAAGAAGGCTATGAGGGCCATCCGCGACCTCTGACCGCGCTCGTCACCAGCTACAAAAAGCTGGGCCTGCTCTATGAGTAGTCGGAGCTGGATCCCGTGCCCGGGTCGCTCTCTGTTCTTTCCTTGTGGCGTTTTTCCTTACGGTGTGGCACGATAGAAGGGATTCCTCCGGAAAGGTGACAAGGGGAAAGCCACCTAAAGGAGGAACGCCATGAGTGCAAAACACGCCACCCGAGGCGTCATATTCATACACTCGGTATCGCCCGCTGTTCGGCCACACGTCGAATGGGCGGTATCAAGTGTGCTCGGATACGAAGTGCGGTTTGAATGGACCGCACAACCTGCGTTGCCTTCCATGAGTCGAGCAGAAGTCTCTTGGGTGGGCGACGTCGGAACGGGCGCTATGCTCGCATCTGCCCTGGGCGGTTGGGAGCATCTGCGCTTTGAAGTGACCGAGGACGGAACCGCGGTCAGCGAGGGCGGCAGATGGTCTGCGACCCCCGGCCTTGGCATTTTCTACGCCCAGACCGATCTGATGGGCAATGTTGTCATTCCCGAAAACAGGGTTCGCGCTGCCATTGATCAGGCGGCAGGCGACGCCCACGAGATGCGGCGCCTTCTCAGCCTCGCCCTAGGGCAGGCATGGGATGACGAGCTCGAACCCTTCCGCTACGCCGGAGCCGGCGCCCCTGTACGCTGGCTCCACCGTGTGGGCTGACGTTCTATGAGTGCGTTGTCGGTGCGATCTCCTGCTAGCCTGCCTCTTCGGCCAGGTCCAGGAGATCGCTCACCGTTGCTGCCTTTGAGATGGCGGTGTCGGGAAACGTCCGCTTGGCTTGCGTCTCCAGCGCGCGGGCGACGACCCATCGGGTGACAGCGTCAACTGAACTCAAAGCGAACGTTTCGTCCGTGTTTTTGAAACCTTCTCGTTCGAGGGCGGATCGAGCTGTTTCGCTAGCGGTTTCGCGATCCATGCTTCACCTTCCTTGGTAGGATTTCTGTATCGAGCAATGCGATTCGAGTATGCCAGAAGGGAAGGTGCGCGCATGGCCCGTTATGTCGAAATACATCCCGTTGACCCTCAGCCAAGGCTCGTAGAAAAGGTGGTCGAGCATATCCGATCGGGCGAGGTTATTGCCTTTCCTACGGATTCCGGCTATGCGCTCGGATGTTCGTTGGGGAACAAGGAGGGGCTGGAGAGGATACGGTCGATCCGCCAGGTGGGGGATAAGCACCATTTCACGCTTCTCTGCCATGATTTCGCCCAGCTGGGGCAGCTCGTCATCGTCGGCAACTCGGAGTTTCGCCTGATCAAATCTCTCACACCTGGGCCGTATACGTTCATTCTCAAAGGGACGAAAGAAGTTCCGCGCATCTCCCTCAATCCGAAGAAGCACACCGTGGGTGTGAGGATCCCCGACCATCGAATCAGTCAGGCTATTCTCGATTCCTTGGGGGAGGCGATGCTCACGTCCTCCCTTATTCTTCCGAATGAGGAAGATCCGATGGTCAATGGATGGGAAGTCAAAGACGCACTGGGCAATGCTGTCGATGTCGTGGTCGAAGGCCCATGCGGTGAAGGTGGCCCTACCACCGTTCTCGACTTTGTCAAAAGCAAGATAGCTCGGATTGGAGCCGGCCCCGTCGACGGTATCCAGCTGTGACGCCAATTCGCCCGGCCATTTTTGACATGGACGGTACTCTTATCGACTCGATGGACATCATCACCGATACATTCGACCGGACCATGCGTGAGGAAGCCGGCATCGTCCACCCTCGCGAGTACTACAGACGATTCGTCGGGCCCCCTCTTTCCGAATCGTTTGCCGAATTGGGCGTCGATCCCGAGTATTTCGTGATCGCATACAGGCGTCGATACTCGAAAAGGCACTTGGAAATGGGGCTTTTCGAGGGCATATCGGACGCGCTTAGCCGTTTGTGTGAGGCAGGGGTGCCGATGGCTATCGCGACGTCGAAGAAGGCCGAAGCCGCCGTTGCGCTCATTGAGCATTTGGGCGTTTCCGGATACTTTGTTGCGATCTGCGGGGCAGACGAATCGGGGAACCGAACGGCCAAACACTGGATGGTCGGCGATGCGTTGGACGCTTTCGCGGCCGCCGGGGTAGACACGGCGAACGCCGTCATGATCGGTGACAGGAAGTATGACGTCGAAGGCGCTGCGGCCCACGGTCTTCGCACCGTGCTTGTCAGATGGGGTGCCGCGCCGGAAGAGGAGTATGCGCTCGCGTGGCGAACGGTAAACACCGCCGACCAACTGGTTGACGTGTTGATCGGCGGTGTGTAAAACCGGCTGTCTATATACCGGCCCGTTAGAAACGTCGGAGACCGAGCGTCGGAAAGACGTTCAAACGCTGTAGGAGAGTGTCACCGCCGTGCCGGTTACGGAGACCATGAGCATGTCTCCCTGGCCGAGTACCTCGTAGTCGAGATCGACACCCACGACGGCGTCGGCACCCATTCTGCCGGCCCGCTCCATGAGCTCGCCTTGAGCCTCCTCGCGCGCATTTTGAAGTTCCTGCTCATACCCCTGGGAGCGTCCGCCAAAAAGGTTCCGTAGGCCGGCGCCGATGTCTTTGAACAGGTTGACGCCGGCGATGACTTCTCCCGTGACCAAGCCGAGGTATTTGTCGATCTTGAAGCCTTCGATGGTGTTGGTCGTTGTGATGATCATCGATTCGATTCCTTACGTTTCAGGCCAAATCGTCCGGTACGGCTTCGGCCGCGTTTGGATTGAATAGGTCGTACTTGTCGATCGCCTGCTTGACGACGGAACGGTCGATCTTGCCCTGGTCGGCAAGGCCTTGGAGTGCGCGCACTACCATTGAGGCGGCGTCGATCTTGAGGAACCGACGTGCGGCGGGCCGGGTGTCGGAGAATCCGAAACCGTCGGCGCCGAGGCTGTAATAGTCGCCGGGAATCCACTTGGCGATCGCATCCTGAACCTGATGTTCGAAGTCCGATGTGGCTACGAACGGCCCTTCGGATCCGCGCAGCTTCTGCGTCACATACGGCACGCGCACGTCTTCCTCGGGATGGAGGAAATTGTGCTCGTCAGCCTCCAGGGCCTCCCTGCGCAGTTCGTGCCAGGAAGTGACGGACCACACCGCAGCCTGGACGCCCCAGTCCTCTGCCAGCATGCGCTTTGCCTGGCGTGCCCACGGAACGCCAACACCCGATGCGAGAAGCTGGACACGGTGTCCGTCGCCTTCAGCCGGCTCGACCAAATGGATGCCTTTGATGATGCCTTCGACGTCGACATTCTCGGGTTGGGCCGGCTGGTGGATCGGTTCGTTATACACCGTGAGGTAGTACATGACATTTTGATCGCGCCCGTCCGAACCGTCGCCGTACATGCGTGTGATGCCATCCTTCATGATGTGCGCGATTTCGTAGGCGTAGGCCGGGTCGTACTGCACGATGGCGGGGTTGGTCGACGCGATGACGGGAGAATGCCCGTCCATGTGCTGAAGCCCCTCGCCAGAAAGGGTTGTGCGTCCCGCCGTGGCGCCGACGATGAATCCTCGCGCCATCTGATCGCCTGCCGCCCAGAACTGATCGCCCGTGCGCTGGAATCCGAACATTGAGTAGAAGATGTAGAAAGGAACCATGGGCGTGTTATGGGTGGCATACGAGGTTCCGACAACCTGGAGAGCCGCCGTTGAGCCTGACTCCGAGATGCCCGTGTGCATGAGCTGACCGCTCTCCGACTCCTTGTATGAAAGCAGCAGATCGTGGTCCACCGACGTGTATTGCTGGCCAAGAGTGTTGAAGATCTTGGCCGTCGGGAACATGGCGTCCAGCCCGAAGGTGCGCGCTTCATCGGGGATGATCGGGACGAGGCGGAATCCGAATGCTTTGTCCTTGGCGATGTCCTTGATGAGACGCACGAGCGCCATCGTCGTGGCCACCTTCTGCTTGCCCGAGCCGGTGGTGATGGCGTCGTAGTGCTTTTGGGCCGGAAGTTCAACGCCGCCGGAGAAGACGCGGCGTTCGGGAAGGTATCCTCCCAGATTCCTGCGATGCTCCACCATGTACTCCATTGCAGGCTCTTTCGGATCCGGCTTGAAGTAGGGCGCGTTGTACGGGTCTTCGAGCTGAGCGTCGGGAATGTCGAGATGCAGAGTGTCGCGCAGCAGGCGAAGATCGGCTGAATTGAGCTTCTTCATCTGGTGCGTCGAGTTGCGGCCGGCGAAGTTGGAGCCGAGGGCGTAGCCCTTGACAGTGTGAGCCAGAATGACCGTCGGCTGGCCCTTGTAGGCGGTGGCTGCCCGGTAGGCCGCATAGACCTTGTGGTAATCGTGCCCGCCGCGCTTGAGGGACCAAATCTGATCGTCGCTCCAATCGGCGACCATTGCTTTAGTGCGGGGGTCGCGCCCGAAGAAGGAATCGCGCACAAAGGATCCGTCATTGGCTCTGAACCCTTGATAGTCGCCGTCGCGCACCTCGTTCATGAGGTTGGCGAGCGCTCCTTCTTTATCCGCCTGGGGCAGTGCGTCCCATTCGCGGCCCCAGATCACCTTGATGACATTCCATCCTGCGCCCTTGAAGAAGGCTTCGAGTTCTTGAATGATCTTTCCGTTGCCTCGCACCGGTCCGTCAAGACGCTGGAGATTGCAGTTGATGACGAAGGTGAGATTGTCCAACTGCTGGGTTGCCGCAAGTTGAAGGAGGCCGCGTGATTCCGGCTCGTCCATTTCGCCGTCGCCCAGGAAGCACCACACGCGCTGATTGCTTGTGTCCTTGATCTTCCTGTTGTTCAAATAGCGGTTGAACCACGCCTGGTAGATGGCCGCCGCGGGCCCGATTCCCAGCGAGACGGTGGGAAACTCCCAAAAATCGCGCATTTGGCGCGGGTGCGGGTATGAAGGCAGGCCTCGTCCCCCGGACCTTTTCGAGACTTGCTGGCGGAAGGAATCAAGGTCGGCCTCGGTCAGGCGGCCTTCTAGGAATGCGCGGGCGTAGTTTCCCGGTGAGGAATGACCCTGGAAGAAGACCTGGTCGCCGCCGTCGGAATGGTCTTTGCCGCGGAAGAAATGGTTGAACCCCACCTCGTAGAGAGTCGCCAGCGCGGCAAAGGAGGAAATGTGGCCTCCTACGGCAAGGCCCGGGCGCTGCTGACGCGTGACCATCACGGCTGCGTTCCAGCGGACCCAGCGGCGGAACTGGCGCTCCAAAGTCTCGTCGCCCGGGTAGAGCGGCTCTTCTTCCACGGGAATCGTATTGACGTAGGGGGTCGTGAGATTAGGGGGAGTCTCCACGCCCTTGCGGCGGGCGTGTTCTTCCATGGACATGAGGATGTAGCGGGCCCGCTTGGGACCGCCGGTCTCAATGAGATCATCGATCGACTCGAGCCATTCGTCGGTTTCTTCGGCGTCGATGTCGGGTACGTAGTTCGGCTGGCCGTTGATCAACGGTGATGCACCGGGCTGCACGCTCACTTATTCTTCCTTACGTTTTTCGGGTTGTGAATCGCACCGACGGAGCGACGGTGCGGACGAAGGTCCCACAATGATGTTTCCAGTGTAGCTGCGTTGGATGTGTTTCGCAGATCAGAAGGTAAACACTTGTCGTGAAAGCCTTCACCATTTGCCAAATCGGCCGGAATGGGGTGGGCTATTCACATGAGTTCTTTGGGATTCGACGAAGGCAGCATTGTTCAAGAATTCGGATACGACGACGACGTCGCTGAAGAGGTGCGCTCAGCCATAGAGCGCTCAACAGGCGAGGAGCTCGTAGACGAGGACTACGACGACATCGCCGACGGCGCCATCGCCTGGTGGCGTAGTGAAGATGGCAACGCTGACGACCTTGCGGACCTCTTCCTCGACATGAAAGCGAACCTCGAATCTGAATCGGCCCTATGCTGGCTTTTGGTTCCAGGGCCGCGTGAACCCGGGCACGTTTCGGCATCGGTTATCGAGGAAGCGGCCGAAACCGCGGGCCTTATGGCGACCACCAACGTCGCCGCGAGTGAAAAATGGACGGGGATTCGCCTGACGGCGACAGGCGCCAGGCGCTAGAGTATTCATCTGTGGCGTTGGGCTGAAGGGCTTGACCGCCCGGGGCCTGTAGCTCAGTTGGTAGAGCACTGCGTTTACACCGCAGGTGTCGTCGGTTCGAGTCCGGCCGGGCCCACTATGGTCATCAACGTGCAATCATTGCGCTTCGCCAGACATTTCGCTCCGCTTATCCTCACTCGCGGAACCTTGGCTCTAGGGTCGATCTGCCGATCCGGAGGCGAAAGCGTCGTTTCCTTTTCGTTCTCCCCGGGGTCTCCGGCGGTTTCTTGCGCGGCACAATTGGCTGAAGCGGAGGAATCGGCTTCTTCTGACGCGCCGAAAGCAAATGCATTGCGGGGAACAAACCCGTCGCTCAGAATCGACGCACTCTCCCGAACAGGAGCGGTGCCGGCGACGGATCTAGTCCGCGTCGAATTGCGTTCTCGTATGCCCGAATATATCGAGGGACTCGGTTCGCTGACAGTCGTCGGCATAGAAGACGGCGGAGAAAGGGGCGCGGAAGGCAATGAAGGGAGTCCTTGGGTGCCGTTGAGCGCCGTCGAAGGTGAAGCCTTGATGTATGAGGACGGGGCCTCTAGAGAGGGAAACGAGGCCTTAGTGCACCAAAACGGCTCTCTTGCACACGAAGGCAAGCCTCTCGTATACGGAAATGAGGATCGCTCCGACGGAGTGTTCGTGAGTGTCGATATCGTTTTCGACCCCGACGTCGAAATTCTCGAAATGGGCGACATGGGATCAAGCGCAAAAGCGCAAAGCTAATCGAAGGAAATCGTCAAAAAGGTACTTCCATCTCAGCTTTTGGGCTGTTCTTGAGGGCCTTCTCTGGGTAAGGTGAACCTTACCGTTGTCAATGCGTATGGATTCACGCTGCTATCAGATGGAGGACACCCGTGGGAGTTAAGGATATAGCCTATACCGGCCTCATACATGGCTATCGGGCCGTTGCATCGTTGTTTATGGATGTGCCCGAGGCGCCGCGCAAACATGACTGCTTCGCCGTAAGCGTCCAAACCGTTGAAGATGTGGCACCCAGGGTGCGCAGAATAGTGGTTGAGGGCCCCGCTCTGCGCGTATACCGGCCTTCGGGTCCTGACGAGTATTTCGGCCTGGTTATACCTCCGAAGGGGCGCGAGCTCGTCCTCCCGAAAGCGAAGGGCCTCAATGTTCGTGCGGAGTTGGAAGCGATCGATGAGAAGGATCGGCCTGAGCTGCGGTGGTACACGGTTCGCCATCACGACGAAAGCCAAGGCCGGCTCACGTTTGACGTCGTGACGCACGGAGAGAGCGGTCCGGGATCGGCTTGGGCGCTCCGTGCGGAAGCCGGTGAGGAGGTAGGTGTCCGAACAATGACGTCGACGTGGCGGCGAACCGGGGGAGGTCAGCTTCTCGTAGCCGATCCTACGTCGGCCCCGGCACTGCGAAGGATTCTCGAAGAGTGCGGCAGGCAGGAGCTGGCGACAACGCATGTACGCATTGCCGCATCGAGCCCGGATCTGCTAGAACCAGGTTACGATTCGCTGACGTCGGAATTGGCCTCCTACCGCGATTTCTTCGTCCCCGAAGGTGAGGAGGCTGCTGCCGTTGCCGATGAGTTGAGGGAAGGCGGGAAGCTTCCGATAGCTTACGGATGGCTGTGCGGTGAGGCATCGTTGGCCATGGCGGCTCGAAAGGGGCTGGTGAAGGAATGGAATATTCCCCGCACCGATGTTCTGTTCTCGGGATACTACCGAAGACAGCGAGGATCGTTATGACCTTCGTCAAAGAATCAAAAATATGAAAACGACATAAAGTGTGAAGAGACGCAAGTAAATGAAAGAGAGAGGCGCCGGATTAAATCCGGCGCCTCTCAGTTACGGTGTCATGCCGTTAGCGATCACACATCCTTGCGGCGGCGACGCACGACGGCCATGGCTCCAAATCCAGCCGCGACCAGACCGCCGGCCAGGAGGCCGAGTCCGAGGACCGCGGCACCCGTATTGGCGAGCTCAGGCTTGCTGGGCTTGCTCGGCGGGGTCTTGGCGCCGGGGGTCGGGGTGGGAGTCGGGGCGGGCGTGGTCGGCTTGCCCGGCTTCGCCCCAGCAGTCAGGGTTTCGCTCGACTCGCCGCACTTGCCGGCGGCCAGAACGTGCCCGTTCTTGTCATAGGTCGTCTCCACGAAGCCGTAGTCGGCCTGGGAGTTCGAATCTGTGGTGTACAGATCGGTCTTGTACTCGCCCGCGGCACCGGAGTGCTCGATGCGCTTGGAGGTCCAGATGGCGCTCTCGCACTTGGGAGCCTGGCCCTTTGCCCACGAGTAGAGCTTGACTTCGGTGTACGAACCGGCGGGGAAGGAGCCTTCAAGCTTGACGTTGTCGCGAATCTTGTCGCCCGCAACGAGCTGCTTTCCACCGTTCTCGGTGCTGGCCACCGTCGTCACCTTGCCGAAGGTCGGCTTGACGTGCTCGTTCGTATCGAGTTCCGAGGTCCTGATGGCCGAGGAACGCGTATCGCCCTGGTAGTTGGAGACGATGACGTAAGTTCCGACGCCGAGGTTCCAGTCAACGACGAACTGCTTCGCGTCGATCGTGTACGTGCCGTTCTTTGCGGGCGTTTCGACCGTGCCGAGCGGCTTCATGTTCTTCGTGGCTCCCTCGGTGATCTTGGTTCCCTCGGGGAAGAAGTAGATCGAGTGGCTGATCGTCTTTGTATCGGCCTTCCACTCGCCAGATCCCTGGAAGTTGCCGTGATCCTGGGGGAAACCGGAGACGGTCACGAGATCCTGGACGCCGGCCTTGCCGTTGCCCAGGTCGACCTGGGAGGCCTTCGTCTTGATGGACGGAGTCCACTGGGCGACGGAGGTTTCAGATGCCTCGAAGAAGGGGGAGGTGTAGTCCTTGACGTACTCCTTGTACTGGCCCTGCGCAGCCTTTTCGACCCGCGCTTGGAAGAAGTAGAAGCCTTCGGATGTCGCCTTCACCGTGTCTGCGGTGTCCAGGGTTCCGGGGCCGTTGAAGGTCAGATCGTAGCTGCCAATCTTCTTGTTGGCGAAAGCCTTTCCATCCTTTGTCTGAGGAGAGGGCGAAGGGAAGGGGCCGTAGACGTCAACCGTGGCCTTGACCGGGACGAACTTGTCGGTTCCGGGGATCTTGGCCCAGTTGTCGGCCTTGGCGGTGACAGTATCGACCAGGCCGGAGCCCTTAGCGACCTTCTTCGCCTTGACCTGCGTAGAGATCGACGGCGTGAACTCCGTCTGCTCCTTGGTGATCTTGGCCGTGCCCTCAACCGAGGCCTTCTTACCCAGAACGACGAGGTTCTGGCCTCGGATGCTCTTGCCGTTGGATACCACGGTTCCGCTGCTAATCCAGGGCTTGGCCGTGGGAAGATCCTTGACCACGAGCTTAACCGAGACTTCGCCGGCTCCGGTGGTCTTGATCTTGACGTTCTGCGCGGACTGCGCGGTGGTTCCCGTGATCGTCTTGCTCTGGTTGGATTCGAAGACGGCCGGGCCGTTCAACTCGAGCGTGTAGGAGTAACCGGCCATCCACTTGCCGCTTTGCGACGTGGCACCGATGTTGGTGACGGAACCCTCCTGGCCGGTCTTGGCCAGTTCGAGCTTCGGGGCGACGGTGTAGGGTCCCGCCTGCTCGCCAGCTTTCGCGGCAATGGCCTTGGACTTCTCGATGGCCGTGTCGAGCTGTGGGTTGTTGTCGTGCTGGCTGAACTGGCCCTGTTCCTTCAGCTCGTAAAGGCTGTGCTGGAAGGTTCCGGCGGCGCGAATAATGGCGACCTGGGAGGCTGCGGCTTCGATGTTGTCGGTGGTATTGGCAGTCGAAGCGATCCAAGCCATGCGGCCAAGAACCTTCGCATCTTTGATCTCGTAGGAACGCGAGGCGCCGAGCCGCCCGTAGTAATGGGCCACATAGGTGGCGACCCTCAGCGAGCTGACTTCCTTGGCCTCACTCATATTTGCGGATGAGACCGTGGGGGCGGACGCTGAAAGTGCGTCGCCGTCGGCGGCGCACATGTACTTTTGCTTGTTGGGGCCGAGGATGACCCCATGGTTTCCTGTGTACCCCGCACCGACGCTAGGTCCATCGGACCATTCTGGTGCGGAGGCATACGTCGGTACGGCAGCACCAGCGACTGCTAGCGCTCCGATTCCGGCGACTGCGGTGAGTCTTTTCAATCGCCTAAACAAGTTTGTATTCCTTTCTCGGCATGCCCACGCGTGATATGTGTGGGTCGGCCCTTTGAGTCCACGGGCTTGAGTTGGGGATCCGTGGTGAACGGGAACCGGCGTAATCGGAGGCCCCGTTCAAGAGATTCCGCTTTCAGCAAAACCCCTCAACCGCAATCGTGCCAGATTCTCAGCGGATTTACATGCCGCTTTCAAAACTGATCCGATATGCGGAAGCGTGCTGGCGTGAAAGCACGTGTCGAGTATACCTCGATCCAAACCCTCTCACATTGTTTGCAGGCGTAACTTAGCGATTTTTGGGTGTTTGGGTATAGGATTTGTGGCCTTCTGGGTCCCGCTATTGTAAGGTAAAACACATGACGGTACTTCGCGTGGGCGACGTCGTCGCCGCAATGGATGGTCTTTTTCCTCCGGCTTCCGCGCAACCGTGGGACCGGGTCGGCCTCGTGGTGGGCGACGCCGAAACGATCGTCGAACGCATCGGGTTCGCCGTCGACCCCTGCGAGGCCACCGTTAGCGAGGCAATTGAACGTGATGCCCAGCTGCTGGTGACGCATCACCCTCTGTATTTGCGCGGCACTCACGCCATTACAAGCGGCAGTGCTAAGGGTCGGTGGACCATGGCCCTCGTGCGAGCCGGAGTGAGCCTTTTCGCCGCCCATACCAATGCCGATGTCGCGGCATCGACCTTTGCGCTGGCGGATCTTCTGGGCGTGAGAATCGAACGGGCACTCGAGGAGGAAACCGGCATTGGGGGAGTGGGCGAG
>CAUSGP010000040.1:0-11557 GCA_963531075.1 uncultured Actinomycetaceae bacterium
GCGGCAACCTTCTCGCGCACTCGATTCCAGCGTGCAGCGATCTCGGCAATGTCAGGACGGGCAATTCCCTCAAAGCTTGTCGCCTGCCCAGACCAGTTGACGCCATTCGTCTCGACTCCGCTTTGTTTGCCGGCTTCGGCGGTGTGCGGGTCGTCGGCTCCAGCTTCGCCATATTTACCGGTTCTGACCACGTACTGGTCGTCGGCTGGAACTGTGATTGGACTGTCGGCTCCCGCTTCGGCTCGGCTTGGCTCGTTTGCCCCGAACGCACCTATCTGTTCAGAGGCTCTTTCACTCATTGGCTCAGTCCTTTCGACGTCTGAATTCTAGCGGGCGCCAGGTTGTATAACCGATTGCGCTGCGGTCGTTTGTTCCGATCGCCGCAGAGTTTCGGGTGCTGTGGCGCCGTCGATCTGTTTGCGGACACTTGCGCCAATCGCCGCCGAACTGCAGGGACATCCGTGCATCACAGTTCCCCCACGTGAATGACCCTGAGTTTGGCCGCATCAAGCCGATCGCATTCGTCGAGATCGACGAATGCCCGGAAGCCCCAGCCGCCGTCACCTTCGCCGTCGTCGAACACCTGCGTGACTATCCACAGGCGTGACGGCGCCTTCCCCTTGACAAGCTCATCGGCGACTGCGCGGGGGAGGCCGGCCTCGGTCAGGTCGGCGGCGTCGGCCTTCTCCTGCACACGGAAGAACTCGTTTCCGCGCGCGCGGGCATCAATGCCGATACTTTCATAGGCGTCAAAGAAGGGATCGGTGGCATCCATCCAGGCATCGCCATTCCACACGGGTCCGGCCGCATAAGGCTTTCCTTCAGAAGAACCTGCGGCCCATGACGGCTCGCCGTCAAGGCCGTCAAGCATATCCGCATCCTCGAATTGAACGGCTTCGACTCGGCGGAATGCCTCGTTGCGGATCGCTGCTTTGAACGCGTGGCGATTGCGGGTGAAAATCGTGGCGCCATCCTCACCCGTGCCGTATGCAAGCTCATCGCCCCCGCCCTCGGCATCGCCGGAGATTCGAGCGGCTTCCTCGGGCGTGACTTTTCCGTCAGCTAACGCCTCCCACTCGTCAAGTAGCGAGGAATCGACCGAGCGCACCAGCGTTCCTAGCCAGGCCGTGATTTCCTCGGTTTCATCGGTGCGTGCTTCGAGCGGCACCGTTTGCTTTAGAGCCTTGTAGACGTCTGAGAGGTAGCGCAAAAGCACGCCTTCGCTGCGGGCTAGATCGTAGCGCGAGATGAACTCTGAAAAGGTCTCAGCGTGCTCGATCATCTCGCGAACAATCGATTTTGGTGTGAGCTCGTAGCCGTCCACCCAGGGGTTGGTGTGCCGATAGACGGTCAAGGCCCCTTCCAGGAGTTCGGCGAGAGGGCGCGGCCATGTGATGGAATCGGCCTCGGCCATTCGCTCCTCGTAGCCCATTCCCGCCGCCTTCATTCGCCCGATGGCCTCTCCACGCGCCGCTCTTTCTTGCGCATACAGCACCTGCATGGGGTTTTCTTGGACGGCTTCTATGACGGAGACGACGTCGAGCGAATAATCGGGTGAGTCCCGATCCAGCAGATCGAGGGCGGCCAGTGCGAATGGTGCCAATGGAGAATTAAGAGCAAAATCGCTGGGTACCTCGTGCGCGAATCCAACGGCGGACTCGCCGGGGTGGGCCTGTTGCCATTCGAGGTTGTGATGGACGATCACTCCGGCGGATCGAAGCGCTTCGTAGATCTCCACGGCCCTTCTGAGTAAAGGGTTGGACTCTGAGCGAGGCTCGTGGTTGTCTGTCAGCAAGCGGATGGCGGCCGCCACCGAGTCGCCTGGGCGCTGGAGAAGATTGAGGATGATCGAATGGTTGACCCGCATATGCGAACTGAGCGTTTCCGGTGGCGCCGAACGCAGATGCTCGAGGGTTTTCTCGCCCCACAACACAACGCCTTCCGGAGCTTTCTTGCGCACGAGCTTCTTGAGTTTCTTCGGGTCGTTGGCGGCCTTCTCCAGAGCTTTTGCGTTCTCGATCTCGTATGCGGGAGCTTGCACTATGACGTCGCCTGACGTATCGAATCCGGCACGGCCAGCTCGCCCGGCGATCTGGTGGAATTCGCGAGCTGAAAGGTGGCGCGAGCGGTTCCCGTCGAACTTCGAAAGTGACGTCAGCAGTACGGTTCGTATGGGCACGTTGATTCCCACACCCAGGGTGTCGGTTCCGCACACGACCTTGAGAAGACCCGCCTGGGTAAGCCTTTCGACAAGCCTCCGATAGCGCGGGAGAAGCCCGGCGTGATGGACTCCAATTCCAGTGCGCAGAAGCTTCGACAACGTCTTGCCGAATCCCGGTCCGAACCGGAAATCGCCAATCGCGTGTGCTATGCGCGCTTTTTCTTCTTTGGTCGTCAGATTGACGGGGAGCAATGCCTGGGCCTGGCTTACGGCTTCCTTTTGAGAGAAGTGAACCACGTAGACGGGGGCACGATGCGTGTGGACGAGCTCAAGGACAACGTCGCCCAGAGGTTCGCGCGAGTAGGAGAATGAAAGAGGAACGGGACGTTCGGCGTCGTCGACGACGGACGTGTTCCGCCCCGTGCGTCGACGTAAGTCTTCGGCGAGGAAAGACGTGTCGCCCAACGTGGCGGATAGGAGGACGTGCTGCGTCGACGTCAGTTCCAAAAGAGGCACCTGCCAGGCCCAGCCGCGCTGTGGGTCGCCGTAGAAATGGAACTCGTCGGCTATGAGCACGCCGATATCGGCTTGGTCTCCTTCGCGCAACGCTATGTTCGCGACAATTTCCGCCGTAGCGCACACGATGGGCGCTCCGGCGTTGATGGACGAATCGCCCGTGACCATACCCACGTTGTGGGCGCCGAATGCGGCGATGAGTTCGAAGAACTTTTCCGAAACTAGAGCCTTGAGCGGCGCCGTGTAGTAGGCGGTTCGTCCGCGAGCGAGCCCGGTGAATATCGCCGCGAGCGCCACCATTGACTTGCCGGATCCCGTGGGTGTGGCCACGATGAGATTGTCGCCAGAAAGTGCGGCTAACAGAGCCTCTTCCTGGTGCGGGTAGAGAGGGCGGCCGGTCGATTCCGCCCACATTGCAAACTCCTCATAAACGGCATCCTCATCGGGAGCATGGCCGTAAACGTCCTCGAGGCGGTCGAGCGCGAGGTTGAGGGCGGGGGTGTTGGGCTCTTCGTTCGTCACCCCACAAGGTTGCCACAAGGCCGACGCCGGTTTCCCGGCCTAACCCGACGACGGTGTCGCGTACCACGATAGCGGGCATTTGCCTCAGCCACCCTAGAAGGGTAAAGTAGGAATCCGCACCGCTAGCTCAATGGTAGAGCAACTGACTCTTAATCAGTGGGTTCTGGGTTCGAGTCCCAGGCGGTGTACGGGTAAGGCTCGCAATCTCAGGTTTGCGGGCTTTTTCTTTTCGACGGGCTTTTTCGAAAAGGCTTTGTGTTGGCGAGAGGCGCGCGCAGTCGCGGTTTGTTTCGCGTATTCACCTGGCTGTCGATACGTGAAGAACCTCGTACGTCACCCGATCCAATGCGATGTCTTTCGTGGTGATTTCGTCTCCGGGCAGGGAATGTGTAGCCGTTGTGCCGGCGTCCGCCGAATTCACCGCTGTTTGATTCGCTGCCTTTGCGCTTAGTTCGACCAAAATGAGGGTCCAGGTGCACACGTCGACGGCCGTGACGCGGGCGATGGTATCGACATTAGTGTCGGAAAGGAAGGCGGTTGAGAGCCTTTCGACGTGGCTGGAAGGAGTGGCGCCGGCCGGAAGCGAGATTTTTTGGATGGACAGGCTGCGTGCTTTTGCGTAACCGGCCGGTCCGTAAGCTATCTCGTGCAGAGTCCAGTCGTGGATGGGGTGCCGTCCAAAGTCGCGCACGATAGAGGAATAGCCGGGTTCGCCCCAGCAGAAGCTGCTCATTCCTTTGGTGTCCCGCCATACATAGAAGGGAGCATAGGAGTTTTCTGAGGCCCCTTTGGCCTTCTCTCGAATGAGGAAGGCTTTGAACTCGAGTCCGGGGAATCCGTCCATGAGATGACCGGTTGTGCGGACCCTTTCGCGAATGATGTCCATGTCGTAGTCGGCTGGCAAGGCGATCTCGTACTGCATTGCGTACATCGATATGACTCCTTTGCTGTTTGTGTGTCACTTTGTTTTGGATTGTTCCGCCGGGGTGTGAGTTTTCGTTATTGTCGTGCTTGACCTTGCAGGAGTGATGCCGCGCCCGCGACCGCGGCGTCGAAGGCGGCGGGGTCCTGTTGGGCGCGTGCGAGCACATAGCCGCCTTGAACGGTGGCGACCACCATTGAGGCGAGTTGCCTGGGATCCGTTTCGGGCGGAAATTCCCCGGCTTCTAGTCCTTGCCTGATGACGTCGGCGAGGGCGTCCACGATCCATCCGAGTGTTTCGGCGACGGGGCGAAGGAGCTCCGGAGTCGCCAAGACGTCGGCGTCGTACGTCATGCGTCCCATCCGACAACCGCGCAGCGAGTCTCGTTGCCGTTTCAAGTATGCGATCACACGCTCGGTGGCCGTTCCTTCCTCGGCCAAAAGCGTCTCGGCCTCGGCGCGCATCGCCGCAGCGCTCTGCTCCAGAGCAGTCTTGGCAAGTTCCTTCTTGTTCGAAAAGTGGTGGTACATGCTGCCTTGGCCGGCCTCGGCCCGGTCACGGATTTGCTTAGAGCTGGTTGCTGCATACCCCCGTTCCCATAAAAGGTCTTGGGTGACGGACACCAGCCGGGTTCTTGTGCTCATAGTTAGACTGTACATAGTAGTTGGTACAGAATGTCAAATCAATGCGCTGACATCGTCGATAGGAGTAAGGGAAAATCAAACGAAAGGGAGGTGAAGCAAACAGAGATCGAGCAATTATCGTGGCAGTGTCAGGCATGGTGGCGGCTGTGCCAAACATGGTTGCAGTAGCGCAATGGAGCTAATGAGCCGCAAGTAGGTAAACCGACATCGGCGGCATCGGCGGGCATGGCGATGGAGCTAGATCACATAGAGGCGGCTTGCACGGCGGTGGGAGCCTGAGTAATCTAATTCCGCAAGCACTGCTAGCTCAATTGGCAGAGCAACTGACTCTTAATCAGTGGGTTCTGGGTTCGAGTCCCAGGCGGTGTACGGACAAAGCTCCGCGGTCGAAAGATCGCGGAGCTTTTTGTCTGAACCCGAGGCTTTCTCAAGTTGCCATTGCCTGAGGCTGGCTCAAGTGTTCGCATCGGTGCGTCTACAGATTCCATACGAATGGAACCAGCAGGATCTTCACGATGATCGCGATAGCGAAGAGGGTCGCATAAGCCGCCTCGACACGTTCGTCTTTCACTCTGGCCGACGCCGCCTGCAAAACGGCCGGCTGCCCCAAAAAGCCCGCGATGCCGCCCGCCGTTCGCGGAGCTGAGAGTTTGAGTACGCCTCGTCCGGCTACGACCATACTGAGGCAGGCGATGGCGCCCACGATGATCGCCAACACCGTCGCTTTCAACGCCATTGGGGAGGCCAGTAGCCGCGCGAAAGCCGGGCCCGAGGTCAGGCCCAAACCCGCCAGGAAGAGCAGGAGGCCGATCTGTCGGATCGTGAGATTTGCAGCTTCGGGGAGCGTCCAAATGATGGGGCCTGTGCGACGCAATCCGCCGAGCATCATTCCCACTATGAGCGGACCGGCAGCGGGGCCGAGGCTGAAGGACGCCCCGCCGGGCATGGGAAAACTGACCAGTCCAAGCAGCATGCCAAGCACCATTCCCAGGCCGAAGCCGAGTGCGTCGATCTCGGAAATGCGACGCTCAGAATCGCCGAAGTAATCCTGAACGGCATCGAGTTGGTTGGCTGGCACCACGACAGCGACGCGATCGCCCAGCTGCAGAACGAAATCGTCTGCGGCAAGCAGATCGAGATCGCCTCGGCGCACACGGGTGACAATCGCTCCGAATTGCGCGGGAAGATTGAGCTCGGCGATTGTGCGGGAGGCGACGTCGGGATTCGACACCACGATCCTCTCGAAGTCGACGGTGTCGCGATGGTGGGCAAGATGGGTGTCCAGCCGTTTGCCGAGCATGGTTACGGCTCGATCAACGGCGTCGGGAATGCCAACGACAACGACGTCGTCGCCAACCTCCAAATCCTCGCCGGGAAGCGCTACGCGGACTCTGCCTTGCCGGCGAAGATAGGAAATGCGGACTTCTTGGGCTTTCCATTCGGGGATGTCACGAATGTTGATAGGAGCGGTGACGTGGACTGTAACGGCATTGAGACCCACTCCTGCGAGGGAAGGCGTATCCTTCAAGCCTTTCCACGTGCGGCCGACGACCAGAGAAACTATGACGATCCCGATGATGACGCCCAGAGGATAGCCGAATGCGTAGCCGATGCTCGGGCTTTGGCTGCCGGCAATTCGCGTGGCCGCAGCAAGGGCGGGTGCCGCCGTGAGAGCCCCCGTGAAGAGACCGGTGGCGAGGTCCCGAGGCACGTCGAGAATGTGGGTGAGGGCGACGGTCGCCACCGCTCCCACTAGCGAACAAACTGCGGCTGCGGCAATCAGCGGCGTCTGCTGGCGAAGCTGGCTGAAGAAGGTTGCCCCAGCTCCCACTCCAACGGTGTAGACGAAGAAGGCCAGGCCAATCGACTGAACGATCGCCATATTCTCGCCCAGTTTCGGCGCCTTAGCGGAAAAAGCGAGGCCTACGAAAAGGGCGCCAGCGGCTCCGAATCGGATCTTTCCCAACGGGATGGAACCAAGCACGGCCCCTATAGACACAACGGCGAAGAGCGTCAATAAGGGACTGGAAGAAAGAATCTCGATCATAGTCTTCTTCGAATTTGTGAACGGCAGTTGCTTTTCTCCAATGGTACGCAAACTGAGGCGCACACCCGAGAGCTCCGGTTGGATAGCCAGGCAGGGGAAGCCGTTCGGAGGCTCGACCATTGACAGCCGTTGGCTGCTCGGCGGCCGACGGCTGTCAAACACGGGATATGAGGGCTGTCAAACACAGGATATGAGGGCTGTCAAACACGGGACAAGCACGTGGGCAAATGATGGTGGCTGGGCGGCAATAGGCGCTCGGCCGTGATGCGCACAATTCTGGTCAGGTACAGTTAGAAGCGTGTCTGATCCGATCGTGACCCTGGCGACGTGCGCCGAACTTCCAAACCTCGATGACGATGAGCAGGGGCTTCCCGATGCCTTGCGCGAGCGCGGCCTCGAACCCCGGATTTCCGTGTGGAACGATCCCGACGTCGATTGGTCGCAGGCGGGAACCGTCATCGTTCGTTCCGTCCGCGATTACGCCGCGAATCGCGACCAGTTCCGCGCCTGGGCACACTCGATTCCGCGAATTCTCAACCAGTCCCAAGTCATGGATTGGAATTCCGATAAGCATTATCTACGCGAACTGGAGGCCCGCGGCCTGCCGGTGATTCCAACGGTGTGGCTAGAACCCGAGCAAAATTTGACGAAGCACCAGCTCCACACGCGGTTTCCCGCATATGGCGATTTCGTTGTCAAGCCAGCCATTTCCTCGGGCGGGCGCGGCACCGGGCGTTACACGGCCATCGACCCGAACTCCCGTGGCGAAGCCATCCGCCATGCGATGAGCGAGCTGGAAAACGGCCGTCCGGTCATGGTTCAGCGATACCTCGACCAGATCGATCGTTCCGGTGAAACCTCTCTCATCTATCTCAACGGATTGGCTTCCTATCAGGTCGAGAAAGACCCGATGCTGCACCCCAGCTTCCGCTCTTCGGAACAGTTCCACGAGGAAGTCGTTCGCTCGGCCGCTACCAATGCTCAGGAATGGCGGTGGGGCGAGCAAATCCGCGAGATCGTCCATGGCTACATCGTCGATATGTGCGGGCGCGATGAACTTCTCCTGTACAACCGCGTCGACATCGTCCGCGGGGGCCCGAAGGACGCCCACGAGTTCTACGTCCTCGAAGTCTCGCTCATTGACGGATCTCTCTACCTATCGCATGACCCGATGCATCTGAAGAAATTCGCGGATGCCATAGCGATGCGCGTGCACTGGTGACCTCAGCAATGAGCGTGCACTGGCGACCTCGTATTTGGTTGAGTTGGTGACCTCGTATTCGGTTGGGCCGCTGGCCTTGGGGTTGGTTGAGGTTATTAGCCTTGGGATCGGTTGAGGCTGTTAGCCGTGGGTTCGGCCTGTTCGAATTGTTGGCCTTGGGTTCATTTCGCAGAATGCGGCGTCTTCCCGCTTCACAGAGGTCAGCGCGTTAGCGCACCGATGTTGGCGACGGCGAACCTTCTGAGGTGTTGCGGTGGTACGGATCACCTGGCGACGTTTCGTGGCAAGGTCGAAGCTGGGCTACACTTAAGTGTTGCATCAGGCGGTCAACGTCTGGCGGCACGTATGGTGGTTGTAGCTCAGTCGGTAGAGCACCTGGTTGTGGTCCAGGGGGTCGCGGGTTCGAGCCCCGTCATCCACCCCAAGCTGACCAGTTTTTCGGCTATATAATTATCTGGGTTAACTCTAGAAATCATACGCTTCACATGATCTCCCTTCGCATGAAAAACATCCTTGATGCACGATAAGCACCAAATTTTGGTGCTTTTGTTGGATGAAGGCAGTCGTTGTGTGCGATTTTGAACTTGTGCAAGGGCAGGTATGTGTACGACTGCGAACCGGCGGGTGACATTTCAGCACCTCATTCGACGTCGGCGATGACATTCGTTCGCTGCCAACGCCAAAGTGTGAAGGTCTTGTGCGAAGCGCATAGTTTCTTAACCGATCCGCCCAGTCCGTCGTCCCACATGCCTAGACGAGACGTGAACTCGAGATTTTCGTCCCTTCCGCTGGGATGACGCAGAATAAAGGAGATCTTGGCTTCTCCATTCTTGTATGACGGCCACTCTCTGAACTGCGTGCATACGATTCCCTTTTCGGCTCGCGGCCCTTCGTGGAGGTCCTGCACGAGGCGGACGTTGCCGATTATGACGTAAGGCAATGCGACGAAAATAAAGATCGTGCACATGAATGCGGCCCTTCCGCCATAGAACGGGGACAGATTGATCATTCCGCGCATCCATGTATGACGGGGATTCGCACGGGTCGCCCATGCCCACGTCACTGCTAAGCATATCAACGCCAGCCAAAGCCACACGTTCACTAAAAGACCATGTGCCAGCATTTCAGTCTTGCCAAACGGGTATCCGCAATAGAACAGGTATACGGTGGTCGCGAGAAGGTAAAAGACAAAGCCGAGGGGGACTATTCGCGTGGCGGCGACGTCCACCAGGGAAACCCACTCTCGTTTTCCCGTGGCGAAGGCCCTTGTATTGCAACGATATGACCGTTCTGGGAGATCGTTAGTCCCGTCCATGTCGATCCTTCAGTAGGTTTCCCTCATGCGAGGCAGACTTTGCCGTTCCTCCCGGAAAGCGGCGCAAGCGTCGTCATGAGCCGAGAGTATCGACGCTCACAGTTCCTTTTCTACCCGAACGCTGGGGACCGCTCATCACCGTGGGACCGCTCATCGCTGTAGGGTCGGTTGCCTGCACGGGACTGATCATCACTGTGCGGGACCGCTCGTTGCCAAGAAAAGTGCTGCTGTCTCATGGGCGAGAACGGTGCCATTGAGCAAAACCGACCCGAGAGCCTTGCCTAAGGCCAACGCTGCAGATATCTGATGAGGATGTCATCCCAGGTAACACGAGTGGGACTTTTGAGCGCGCCGTCTATTGGCTTTCCGGTGCGGGCGGGCAATGCGGATCTGCGACGAAACTGGGCGGTGAGACTGATCGGCGTCGTGAGACTGATCGGTGAGGTAGACCCGCACGACTCGTGGGCGAGCCTATGAGGCTGGATACAGCGGCGATATGCGGAGGGGCGATATCTCGCGAGACAGAGGAGGACAACTATTGTGTACAATTTGTACATGTACAGAATGTTCGTTTAAATTGTTGATGTGAAACGTAAGTCGAAGAAAAGCCGGTCGAAGTCGCCGAAGAACGAGTCAGAGTTAGTGAAAGACCGGCTGGGAGCACCGAAAAGTGAACCGAAGAGTGAGGAGGATTCGGCTGGAATTGTCTCGGGCTGTGCGGACGATTCGCTCTCGTCAACCAAAGGCGAGAAGCCTGTACAAGATGCTGCGGGGATACTTGATCGCCTGTGCTCCATCACATCGAGAAAACGCGATCCCGAGGCCCGCCGCAACGCCATCCTCAACGCCGCTGTCGACCTCATCGTCGAAAGCGGCACCAGCTCGCTCACCCACCGGGCGGTGGCGGCCCGTGCCGGTGTTTCTTTGGGGTCGACCACCAAGTATTTCGCGTCCATTGAGGAATTGCGAGAAAGTGCCCTGAATGTACTGATCATGGAAATGGAGGAGGAGGTGAAAGCCTTTGAATCTGGGCTTGCGGCGTGCGACGACGTCGAAAACTACTGCGTCGAGCTCGTTTATGAGTATCTTTGTGATGTTCGCCAGGTCAGGGCCGACATCGCATTGCTGAATGCGGGTACTCGGGAAGAGCGTCTCCGGGATGTAGCGTTGCGCTACCCGGACAAGCTCATTGAGGTCCTGTCCTCCCACTTTGGTACCGAGCGGGCATTGGCTCTGGAATTATGCCTTGAGGGTGCTGCTATACATTCCGCTTTGCGAAGCGAACCGGTCGATAAAGGTGTGATTACACGGATTTTCCAGGCGCTCATATCCGCGCCGTGGCCTGAGGAAGCCGAAGGTGAAACGGCGGACCTGACCTCTGGCGGCAACCGTATGGGAAAGAGGCAAGAGGCCAGCGAGCAAGTCGCCCGTTTCGATGAGGGCGAAACAACCCATCTCGATATGAATGCAATCCGTCTTGATACGGATGATGAGAAAGGAAACGAATGACGTTCACCAATGAGAGTTCGGCGCAAGAGGAACTTTCGAAGGCACGTCGGTGGTTAGCGACGGCTGTGCTCAGCGCGAGCGTCCTTGTCATCACGATGGATATGACGATCCTGAATATCGCGCTTCCCGACCTGGCTGCCGACCTGCAGCCTAGCGCGACCCAGCAACTGTGGATTGTCGATGTTTACTCGCTGATACTGGCCGGCCTGCTCATATCTTGGGCCGCCATTGGCGACCGTTGGGGCCGCAAGCGGATGCTCATGCTCGGCTACACAATTTTCGGCGCAGCGTCCCTTCTCATTTTCTTCGCGGGCTCTCCTGGGGCGGTTATCGCAATTCGCGCCTTCCTCGGGGTGGGCGGCGCGATGATCATGCCCACCACCCTCTCGCTCATCCGAGTCATCTTCGCCAATCCGAAAGAACGGGCTACGGCGCTCAGTATCTGGGCTGCGGTCTCCGGTCTTGGGTCTGCCATTGGTCCTCTTCTCGGTGGCTATCTGCTTGAGCACTTCACATGGCATTCGGCCTTCCTTGTCAACGTCCCGCTCATGGCAGTTGGCGTGATCGCGGGCGTTCTCATCCTTCCCGAGTCTCGCGTTTCCAAAGCGGGAAAGCTCGATCCGTTGGGCGTTGTCCTTTCGTTGGTGGGCATGACATTACTTGTGTGGTCGATCAAGAAATTCGGCGAAGAGTCGAGCC
>CAUSGP010000041.1:0-11496 GCA_963531075.1 uncultured Actinomycetaceae bacterium
GAGGATCTAGAGGGAGCAGCACGAGGATCTAGAGGGAGCAGCACGAGGATCTAGACGGAGCAGGACGAGGATCTAGACGTGCGGCAAGAACCGATAGCCGAGCATCGGGAATTTTGTTCGAAGGAGGAGCGCTCTTCGGCAAGGCTGGCTAATCGGAGCCGATCCGGTGACGGAGCTGCCGACTGATCGACGAGGCTCGCCCCGACGAGAAGTCCAAGAAACCGTTGTGAATGCAAATTTTCCTCCCCGTCTCTTTCCCGCCGGTCCAATTATGCGTGCTTTGGTTTGCGAAATAGCTTCACAAAGAAAGGCAGTCAGGTTATCCTTACTTTGTCGCTTCTTTTCGTGGAGGTACCTTGAATCCGAATCTGTCGCTCTTTCCAAGCCGCACCTCGGTTGATCAACAGGTCTGGGACGCTCGCAATCGTTCCTGTGCCCATCGCCTTCTCAGCGGGGCAGGCCAGGCGATGCTGGTGGCCTACCACGAAGATCCAGCGCTAACCCTAACTGCCATTGCGCACGGCATCGCGGTCGACGGGAGCCTCGTTCTTGCTACAACCGAGCCTGAACTTATCGAGGTGTTGGCGAGTCGCGACGTCGGCGCGATGGACGTTCGCATGTCGATAGAGAAAGAATCGCCTGACCCAACTGTCGAAATTGTGGCTGCTGCCGTTCATTTGCTTGGGAAGGCGAGGTGGCTTCCCCCCGAGGAAATGGCCGAAGCTCTTGCCGCGGGTGTGCTTCCCGACCACGTGGCGGCGATCGCCTCAGCGCCGGGGAGCTGCATGGCCGTCGTGACGACGGAACGAGTTCTTCTTCACGATGCGGCTGGCGTGACTCCTGTTTCTTATGAGGAAGTGCGTCGCCAGCATCACGAGGCCGAATCTGAAGCCGTTGCCGGCGGAGATCTTTTCGTCGATAGTTTTGGAGAATTGCTGGGCCTTGACGCGGTTTCGAGCTTCGGGTACGACGCCATCAATGAGCTGTTTGGCACCGTCATGCTCGGCATGGTGCCCGGCGCGCTGCTTGCTCGCCAGCCTGTGCGCCTGGGTTGCGAGCATATCCATACCGCGGTTCTCTGTGTGGATGTCGACCGGGTTGGCCTCACCCTCATGCGAGTTAGTCGCGAGGAGGCCGCCACCGCCTTCATCCCCTTTGTGACACCGGTGTTCAAGAGTGAAAGGCTCACGCGGGAAATCGGTCGGCTTATAGAGCTTGGTTCCTGACGCTAAGCGGATCCGGCGTTAGAAACCATAGAATGCGGGGACCCCGAGTGCGCGGGGTCCCCGCATCATGCGTACGGATGTGGGCGTCGATGTGCCTGTTGGCGGTCTGGTCTAGCGGGCTTCGAAAGCTGCACATGCCGCGTCGGCGGTGACGTCGATGGACGTGGCCGTGCATACGAGGTCGGAATTGTGGACGCATTCGAGACGCTGGCAAGCGCCGACTCGACCGTTCGCAGTGACGGAGCGACGAGCGTCAAGCTTCGCGAAGGTTGCGCAGCCGCGCTCGCCCATTGTCATAGCGACGGTGCAGCCGCCGTTGTTGAAGGAGCATGCGGTCACAGCGCAGGTGGAGACGAGAGTCTGGGCAGTCATGGTGAACCTCTTTCGGTCGGTAAACGGCGAAGGGCTTGATCGCCGCGACAATCTTTGAACACCTTCAACATATGCGCATTTGGAAGCTTCGAACAGGAAGGGAAGGGAATCCTCACTGAGGGTGGAACGAGTTGTGCAAGGATGCCCTTACCAACGGAATTCTCTGGCCTGATGCCATTCTGTGCAGGTCCTCTTCGTTGATGCCTTTTTGCGTGCGAAAACCCTTACGTTAAACGTCACATATTTCGGAGTTTTCCGCCAGCTTCTGCGGTTACATAGGTGCAGAGCGCCTTGCGAAATTCCCGTCGAATCTAACGGTGTGAGGATTGAAGGACGAGCGCGAAGGCAGAACAGGCTCGAAGCAGGCCCGTCATTCCATGGAGACCAGGAGTGCCCGGAGGGTGTTGAGGACCCCGTGCTCGGCGTTCGAAGGTGCGGTGAAACGAGCCGCTGCCATGAGGTCCGGGTGAGCGTTCGCCATGGCAAACGAAAGCTCAGCCTCGGCCATCATTTCGTAATCGTTGAGATAATCGCCGAAAACCGCGGTTTGAGCGGGCGAAACTCCGAGTGATCGCTGAAGTGCCCGTAGCGCGCCGCCTTTGTTGGTCCCCTTAACCATGACGTCCGTCCAGTTCTCTCCGGAGATGACAACGTCGTGAGTTTCGGCCATGTCCTCAACCAGGGGAAAGGCAAATTCACGAGCGTTTTCGGCATCGAAGAGGGCAACTTTGAGAACGTCATCGTCGATCGCGAGCAGATCCCTCTCGATTCGGTTGAGAACGTAGTACTTGCTGACGTTGTCCAAGAAGAAAGGGGAGGTGGATTCGACGTGAGCCGTGCGTTTTCCGCACACGACGACGCCTAGCTCCGCCCTGCCCAGCGCGCGCGAGCGCTCAACGACGTCGGCGACTGCCGCCTTGCTCAAAGTCGAGGAGTGGACTTCGCTGCCGTCGCGCACCACGAAACTTCCGTTTTCCGCGATGACTGCCATGCCGGCAAGTCCGCGCGAGAACATGTCGGCAAGAGTGGCGTACTGGCGACCGCTGGCGGGAACAAAGCCTATGCCGCGGTCATTCAATTCGTCCAGAAGAGGCCAGAAATCCTCCGGAATGCGGCCGTTTTCATCTAAAAGCGTGCCATCCATGTCGCATACGACAAGCCGTAGATCGCGGGCAAGCGCGGCGGCCTCGGGCAGGATCGAAACGACTGCGGGGTTTTCCACGTTCTGGGGTATTGGGGCCGTGTCTGCAACTGTCCTAGGTGATGGGTCTGTATCTGCCGCATCCCGGGATGTCGAATTCGTGGACGTCATGCGTTTCTAAACGTCCGGTTTGTAGTTGATATCGGAGAAATCGAAATCGCTTTCTTCGGCGTCTGCGGAAAAGTCGATCTCATCGTCGATCTCTACGTCGAAATCATCCAGGTCGATGTCGTCGGCCTCCGTCGTCTGAATTAATCCGGCTCCTATTCCTGCCGTGAGTCGAGCGGCGAGATCCTCGGGCTCCGATTCGGCTTCGTCGAGATCCCCGTAGTTGCCGGTCGCGTCCGCGCCGGGGTTTCCACTGCTTGGATCAATGTGAGCGTCGCCGTCAAGGTTGCCGTAACCGCGCCGATCGTGACCTTCGTAGGAGGCAATTTCCTCTTCGCCGGTTGCATAATCGTCACCGGGAATGGAGGTATCAGCGGTTTCGTCGTAGAAGCCGAAAGCGTGAGGCGAATCAATCTGTTCCACACCCGCTTCGTCCATCTCCGTCCGTGCGGCGATACCGAGCTCCTCGCTGACCGGCACCGTCAGATCGGAAAGGACGCGCGTGGGAAAACCCGCCTTCAGTGCATCGAGCGCCGTTTCCTTTACGCAGTGCGATTCAGCGATTCCGACGACGTCAACTTCTTCGATTCCCGCGTTTCGAAGTATCTCCTCCAGAGGCCGGTCGCCGGCGTCTCGACCCTCGAAACCTGAGTAGGCCGCCTCATATTCGCCTTTCTTAACCGAGGCGTCAATGGGCAGGGAGGCGACTGCTTCGTGCAATTCGGCTTCTGCGCTGCCCGCGAGCGCGTGAGGCGGCCACGTGTCGATGAAATCGGGGGTTTCCGAAAAATGGGAGCCGGGATCGATGTGCCAGTCTTGAGTGGTGACGAGCATCGCGTATTCTTCGGCGTTCTCGGTCACGAAATCGGCGATCCGCTCGGCGGTGGCGTTTCCTCCTTCGACGCCTAGCGCCCCGCCTTCGCAAAAGGTCGGCTGAACGTCGACGATGATGAGTGCCCGTGCTTCGGCCATGTTCTCTCCTCCGTATCCCCGTCGCACTTGAGGACGGGGCGGTGTTTTCCCGATAAGCAAATCTTAGTTGCCCGGAGCTCCTTACGCCCGCGTCGCATATGGGCACATTTCACTGCCTGCGCCGGTTCCCTCCTAACGGGTTGTGCAGGTTCGCTCCTAACGATTCGTTCGCGAATCGTGTCCATGAATGCGTGGAAAGATGAACCGGGGGCGGCAGCAACGTAATCTTGTACTCATGTCGCATATCCTCTCTGCAGTTGCTTGGCCCTATGCCAACGGTCCTCGTCATATCGGTCACGTTGCCGGCTTCGGCGTCCCCTCGGATGTTTTTTCCAGGTACATGCGAATGCGGGGCGAGGATGTGCTCATGGTCTCGGGCACGGATGAGCACGGTACGCCCATCCTCGTGGCCGCCGAGACGGAGGGCAAAACGCCCAAGCAACTGGCTGATGAGAATAACAGGGTCATCGTCGAAGATCTCGTGGCCCTGGGTTTGTCTTATGACTTGTTCACTCGAACGACCACCGTCAACCATGAACGGGTGGTTCAGAGTATGTTCGAAGTGTGTCGCGACAACGGGTACATGATCGTCCAGCAACAGAATGTCGCTATCGATCCGGTCAGCGGCAACACCTTGCCCGACCGCTATATCGAGGGCACGTGTCCCATTTGCGGCAGCGAAGGCGCGCGAGGAGATCAGTGCGATACGTGCGGGAACCAGCTGGATCCCCAGGATCTCATCGACCCCGTTTCCAAGGTTTCCGGTCAGGCGCCGAGGTTCGAGGTCACGGACCATTACTTCCTCGACGTCCCCGCTTTGGCGGAAAAGCTGGGGGCCTGGCTTGACGACGTCGAAGCGACTGGCGAGTGGCGCCCCAATGTCATTGTTTTCTCCAAGCATCTTCTCGACGACGTGCGCCCGCGGGCCATGACCCGCGATATTTCTTGGGGAATACCTGTTCCGGGTTGGGAGGATCAGCCGAATAAGCGACTGTACGTCTGGTTTGACGCCGTCATCGGATACCTTTCAGCTTCCGTGGAATGGGCGCGTCGCCGCGCTGCCGCCGGAATCGGGACGGCCGAGGACTGGCGGGAATGGTGGAATGACACCGATGCGCTTTCCTACTACTTCATGGGCAAGGACAACATCGTTTTCCACTCGCAGATCTGGCCGGCCGAGCTCCTGGCCTACGACGGCGAGGGCTCACGCGGCGGCGAACCCGGTGAGCTTGGCCGCTTGAACCTTCCAACCCAGGTGGTCGCTTCCGAGTTTCTGACTATGGAGGGCAAGAAGTTTTCTTCGTCGAAGAATGTGGTCATCTACGTGCGCGATGTCCTCTCGCGCTATCAACCCGATGCGCTTCGCTACTTCATCTCGATCGCGGGGCCGGAGAGCTCAGATGCGGATTTCACCTGGGCCGAGTTCGTGCGCCGTAACAATTCGGAGCTCGTGGCCGGCTGGGGCAATCTTGTCAATCGCACGGCGGCTATGATCGCCAAGAATTTCGGTGAGATTCCAACGCCCGGGCAGCTGGAAGAAGTTGACGTCGAACTGTTGGATGCGGTGCGTGCCGGTTTTGCGACCGTTGGTGAGAACATCGCCAGGCACAGCCAGCGTGCGGCCTTGGCCGAGATTATGCGGCTGGTTGGTGAGGCCAATGCCTACGTCGCCAAGACTGAGCCTTTTAAGCTCAAAGCTCCCGAGCAACGTGAGCGTTTGGCCACTGTGCTCCATACCCTCGCCCAATCCGTATGGGATCTCAATACGATGATGTCCGTGTTTTTGCCGCATTCTTCCAATGCAATCGACCGGATCTTCGGAGGGAACGGTAATCTGGCGCCTATGCCGCGGCTCGTCGACGTCGAAGACCTCGATGGGGGAGATCCGTACCCGATCATCACGGGTGACTATTCGAACGTTCGGTCCTGGGGGCCCAGCGAGCTCTCACCGGGGACTCCCGTCGCAAAACCGAGTCCCGTATTCGTCAAACTCGACGAATCCGTGGTGGCTGAAGAACTCGAGCGCTTGGGGATTGAAGCGTGACCCATCCGCTCTTCTCCCGCGATTCGGGTGCGCCGAGGTTCGGTTCCAGGGTTTTTAGATTCGGTTCCAGCGTCTCTAGGCCTGGTTTCCTTTCTCCCAGGCATGGTTCTGGCATGCCCGCCAATTCAATGCATTCGCGGTTGGGTAAAATTCGACGCCTTATAGCCATAGCGGCGGAAAAGGAGGTCTGATGGGCGGCAACCGGAAGAAACGAAGGACCTACCCGGACGTGCCTGAACGTTTGGCGTCGCCAATCGTCGATAATCACACTCATCTGCCCGTACGCGGAGACAGAGATTATGCCGCTATGTCTTTTGACGTCGAGTCTGGGATTGTGGACAGCGCGGGCGAAGGGGCCGCGAGCGGTGCGCTCGAGGGGAGCCGCCGAGACGCGGATAAGGGAGACAGGATAGTTTCGAACGGCACGCGATCGTCAGAGAGTCTCCGAGGTGCAGCCGATGGGAAGCTTCACGCGCAAGATGCGAACCCTCCGGTGACGAAAGAAGCCCGCCAGGGGAGCATCCCTTGGCATATTGCGCGGATGGAAGCGGCAGGAGTGCGTCATGCGATAACGTGCGGATGCGACATTCCACCTCTCGAGCCAACCGTTGCGCTTGCCGAACGCTACCCGAGCCTGTCCGCGGCAATCGGCATCCACCCGAATGAGGCTCCGCTCCATCGCGGTGTGACTGAGGCATCTCCGGATGGGCTGACTCATGGCCTCGACCCGTGGCATCGTGACTATTCACTGGAAGAGGCGGTTGCCGAAGTCGCTTCGCTCGCCGTCAGCACCGTCGTCGTAGCTATAGGCGAAACCGGTTTGGATTATTATCGGACGGCAGATGCCGGGAAGAAAGCTCAGGAGGAGGCTTTCCGCATGCACATTGAGCTTGCGAAAGACCTCGACCTTCCCATGCAAATCCATGATCGCGAGGCTCACGCTGATTGCATGAGGATTCTCCGAGAGTGCGGTGCGCCTGAGCGTACTATCTTCCATTGTTTTTCCGGTGACAGAGAAATGGCCGAGATCTGTGCATACAACGGTTGGTATGCGAGCTTCGCCGGCCCTATCAGCTACCCGGCGAACGAAGGGCTCCGTGAGGCGTTTCTAGCAATGCCCGAAGAGCTCGTGCTTGTGGAGACAGATGCTCCCTATCTAGCGCCGATGCCATGGAGGGGACATCCGAACGCGCCGTATGTTTCCGCCTGCACAGCCCGATTCATGGCAGATCTGCGGGGTGTCGACGAAGCGTTGTGGTGTCGACGTTTGGATGTCAATGCCCGCGAGGTTTATGGCGTCTAATGCGGGTTCTCTGCGGTGTCTAACGGCCAGTCATTCTTTCGAACGTTTTCAGACGCGCGGATTTATCCGCCCACCCGTATGTCGCATTGCTTCGTGTGATCGCTCCAAAAGCCAACAGGGCGAGCCCGCCGGACAGCATCGTCCATAGCCCTGAGCCAACCTGAGTTGTTTGTCCAAATCCGGATGCAACGGCAAAACCTCCGAGGTCGATGATGCGTCCACTTGCGATTATCGCGCCTGCCGTCATCACCGCCGTGGCCGCGTTGCGTTCGACGTACCCGCTTGGCCGGTATATTGCCGCAACGATTGCGATTGCCGCGGCGCACACCGCCGCCATGGCAAGCCCTTCGACCCACAATTCCGACGTAACGGCGAAGAAGGTCAGACTCTCGACGTCGGTGACGTAAACCAGCGACATCCCCGTGACGATCACCACGCAGGCCAGCGACGCCGCCACTGTGAAAAGCAGCCTGAGAGGGCGGTTACGCCATGCTTCCGGGCGAAGCAACGTATCCGCTTCCGATACGACGAAAGGCGTGGAGCTTCCGTGAAGGGCTGGCTGAGCCTCTAATCGATGAGCTGATGGAGGCGTGCCGTGGCTCTCGACGAGACTCGCCTCGGGCGTATGCGGGACAAGATGGTTGTGCATACCTGAGACGTTAACCCGATAAAAGCCTTGTTGTCGCACCGAAAAGTGGGGAGTGCTCTACGCGGAGGTGAGAACCGGTCGCGAGAACTGAGCATGTATCTTCGCGAGGGCTGCGAATGGGGCCCATGCGAAAAGCGGGTGATGACCGGGCCAAGAAGATGGATAGCTCTCCCGGCGTAAGAACGTAGACGAGTGCCGCACGGGCGGCTTCTCCGGGTCCCGTGCGGCACTCGAAATGTGCGAAGAAGTATGGATATAAGCTCTAGTCGCTGGTTCTCGCTCGATTCTTCTCTGTCAGATTTCTCATGGTCGCGATGTCGTTGCTCATGATGACAGAGTTTCGGGAGGTTCGCGTCATCAGTGGCGCAGCTTCACCTTGCAGGCCGTGTGTCTTTGCGTCACTGGTGAGGCCAAGGCTGTTGTCCGTTTTGATAAGGCTGCTGCCCATTTTGGTACGGCTGCTGACCGTTTTGATACGGGTACTGACCGTTCTGGTACGGCTGCTGTGCATTAGGAGGAAAACCTGCCTGTTGGCCGGGTTGTGCAGGAGCCTGCGGGGCCTGCTGGGCCTGACCATAGGCTGCCGCAGCGCCATTGGCGCTATTTGTTTCGGATTCAATTCGGTTAGCGGTGTTACGGATAAGTAACCCTGCTATGAGCATGAGGACACCCGCGACGGTGAACAAGATGAATCCGATGCCGATCACGTCAAAGGAACCGCCGTCCCGCGACAGCTTGATGAAATCCAAGATCCGTCCTGCTACAAAAATGCTGCCTGCTGTCACTATCGCGCGACCAGCAGCGGATATCGAGGAGAATTTGCCTCCATTTACGAAAGGTATGATACTAAAAATCAGAACGATGAAGATGGCTCCGACGCTCACAAACAGTCCCGGGGTTCTTGCTCCGCTGGTCGTGAGGGCTTTCAGTATCGTTATATTAAAGGTCTCCTCCGTGTCGCCTAAGCCATCGACGCTAAACAGGGGGAGGAAGAGTGAAATAACGCCAAGGAAAGACGATGCAAGAGCGAAGATAAGTCCTGGCCTCGCCTTAGAAAGAGGCGTCTTATCGCCAGAAGGCGGGTGAATGAATGCGTTGTTCGTGCTCATGAACAGCATCGTAGCTGAGATTTGACAAGGGGAGCGAGCGGACCAAGGCCCCCTATTGGCTTCAAGTCGATAGACGAGAAGGAGCTATTTCTGATTCGAGAATCCCATGTTTCCCGGGAATGACGCTCTGCGAGACCGGCTGATTCATTAGATTTGAAAGGTTATCGAACCATAAGTCGATAATGTCGCGCCCTGGCGTCGAATGCTTTTACGCCACTAGAAATACTGTTGCCATCATGGGCAACTGTGGCGAATATCGCGGTGGCGTTCATGGAAAAGGAATCGCTGTGCGTTGAATGTCCGCATGAGTTTTCGTTCGACGTCAGCTCTTCTTCGTCTGTTCTTCGTCGCTCTCGGACTGGGAGCCCTACGCTTCGAGTATGGAAGTTCTTGCGCACAAGCGCAGAGCCTCTTGCGCGCAAACGTGGAAGCGCTTGCCCACAAGCTTGTGATTCCTCTTGTCAATGGGGAGAATCCGCTAATCGATGGTTTACTCAGCAGGTTTCGGTTTACTCAGCAGGTTTCTTGGGCGGCCAGGAGTTGCCTTCCTCCTTGGGTGATCCATTCGATGTCGGCGTGCTGGGGGCAGATGCGCCTGACGCGCTAGAGGTGGGCGCGCTTGGCGTCGAGGGCGCCGACGTCGAAGACGTGGCCTGCGAGAAGGACGGTGCATTTTGCGGGTGTGGGGAGCTGGGATTTTCAGGCTGCGTCTGCTGGTCTAGCGCGTCGTCGTGATTCACAAAGCCCTGCTGATTTTGAGGCGCTTGCTGGCTTTGAGATGCCCGCTGATCCTGCCCTTGCTGGTCGTAAAACTGTCCTGACTGGCCGAATGGTTGATCGAATTGTGGCTGGCCAAATTGTGGCTGACCGTAGGGAGCCTGTTGCGGACTGTCAGGCGCTCCGTATGCAGGTTGCCCAAAGTGGGGACGTTCGTAAGCGTGGTGTGGGGCAGGAGTGCCGTAACCGCCCTGGGTGAACTGCGGTTGCGCTGCGGATGGCGCAGACTGAGTGGAAACAGGTTCTTGGCTCCCGACGATAGATCGCCCCGTTCCCGAGGCGGATTGCGCCGATGGGAAGCCGGTTTGTGTGGATGACGCTGAGTGTGCGTAGGGCGCGGACTGGACGGAGGGCCCGGACTGTGCATAGGGTGCAGATTGTCCAAAGGGCGTTTGCTGTTGGTAAGGCGTCTGGGGCACATAGGGCTGACCGTATGGTTGTACTTGCGGGAACTGACCGGTTGAACTTTGATCCATCGTGAATGGCTGACCTATAGAGCCGACCGGCGGCGCAAGAGTCGACTCCTGATTGGTGTAAGGCTCCGGGAAGTAGGATTTTCCTGCGAAGTTGTTGGTTTTAGGGCCCTGCGCACGCAGCCCGCTTAAGAGAGTGAGCAAACCTCCAAAGGTGAGCAAGATTCCACCGAAGCCGATAAGCCAGAAGCCCGTTCCTCGGGATGCATCCGAGCTGAATTTGCCGGGTGCGAAATTCACGGCCCAATTCCCAGTGGTGACGATTCCGGCAATCAGCTGCAGCAAGCCGGCGGAAGTGCCTCCGAGTTTGGGAGCCTTTTTCATTAGTGACGGAATGACCACAGCGACGATCGCAACGACGCCGAGTGCAAGGGTGGAGAAGAACGGTGCCTTCGAGCCTCCGTATTTCGCGGTGTTCGACCATGCAAGATTCCCTCCGTCAGAGACGAAGTAGGGAATGAATAAGCCAATGACCGCAACGAGAGCTCCGATTCCCCCGAAGATAGCCAGAACGTTTGCCTTGCCCGTATTTGCTTTTGTTTTGGGAATCGACGACGATTTGTGGCTCGCATACGGCGAGGGCTGCTCCTGGTGAGCGGCGATGTCTTCTCCGCCGATCGTCTCACTCGTCGCTTCGTTTGAGGGAAGGTACGAACTGCTCATGGGAGAATCGTATTCGTTAGGAGTCGCAGACGACATGGAACTCGCCACATGTCCGTATTCTGGGAAGCGTCGCCCGTCGGTTTGCCCTGGTGCCATAGGCGGGGCTCGAAGTTCGCCGAGCGTTCAATGATTGAAGTTTGCTGGACTAGATTGATGGATACGCGATAAACTTAGATACTCATGTCCTCATTGAGCGTCGATTTGACGCTTCGTCCGTTGAGTGGCCGGAGTCGTGGAGCAGGTTGCGTTCGGGGTCTCACCCGGAAACACAGCTTCGATTACAACTAGATATCTGCGGATGAAAATGACTTTTTCCTTTTTTAACGAGGAAAAGTCGGAATGTGAGGGTATGAGATGAGATATCGGGGTGGCCAAAAGATAACGATTTGGTTACACTCGTATCAGAATCGTTATCAACCGGTTCCCGCTCGTCGGGGCCGTCGAAAGAACAAGGAGAGATCGTAGTGGGTCGTCATAGTGCTCCCCAAGGCGAAGCATTCGAGTTCAACATAGATCTGTCGAAAGCCCCCGCACCGGGTTCGCGGCGTGCGGCGCGCCTGGCGGCGCGTGCCCAGCAGGGGTTGAGCCAAAGTCTGCTT
>CAUSGP010000042.1:0-11434 GCA_963531075.1 uncultured Actinomycetaceae bacterium
AAAGATCGTCTTCAGCCAGGCTAAGGACGTGCCGGGCGTCAAAGCCGATGTGTCGTCTTCATCCGAGTTCGCCACCCCTCTCTTCAAGGCCGCACAAGAGACGCCTTCGGCATGGAATGCCGATTCGGCATCGACCGCTTCCCCTGCATCTACCTCAACATTCGGCACGGCGTCGGACGGTTCCTCCACGTCCTCCCACTCGGATGCGCCGTCGCAGACCCCCTCCTCTCCGCAAGAATCGACTTCTTCGCATCCGCCGGCTACAGATCCGCATCAGGCCACTACTAAGCCGACGGCACTCGCAGAGCAAGGAAGCGCACCGCCTAGCAGCACCTTGTCTTCGCCACATCCAGCTTTTTCGCCAAATAGTCCGGCCTCCTCCTCACCCCCTCCAGGCTCTTCGTCAAGCCATTCGGTTGGTTCTTCCACCAGCAATTCGCTTTCTAGCCGTTCGGCCGTTCTCGGAAGTCCCACGGCTCACACGCCCGCAATGCCCTCAACATATGTGCCTTCCACCGCTCCGACGCCCTCACTGACGCCCGACGGCGCTTCAGAAATCACGTCTGCGCACACGCCCAAGGCCCGATCCAGGACCGCCCCCGGCATCGCACCCGCAGCCGCCTTCGGAATCAGCTCTGAAGGAACTCGCGAGAACGGACGTAGTGCCACCCGGGAAGCGGCGCAGACATCCGAGGAAGCACCGGCCGCGCTGCGGGAGTCCTTAGCGGCGGGCGCCGGGCTCGGAGCATTCGCCAGCCCGCGCGCCGGCGAACAATTGGTTCCGCACATCGATCCACTTGCGGCGGTTCGCCCACTGGCAACTGGCCGGGTCAACTCCCAGGCGACTTCTCAAACTCGAACATCAACCCATTCTCCGGTCTATTCGCAAGCATCGGCACGCTCCGCCGTAAGCAACGGCTCGCCCGCGCAGTCCTCTTCCTCTCAAACGGCGTCCGTTTCATCCATCACCGCACCGGAGAGGCATCATCCCGTTCGCACAAGCCTCAGAAGAGCACTGGCCGACGTCGACACGGACGGAGTTCCCACTACGGGAGGGGTCGCAAGCATCTTCGACAATAAACTGGCCACCGTCGCTTTCGCACCTTCCCGCGACATCGGCGGCACATATGAAAGCACGACCTCGGCCGGGGCTCTCTCGGCATTCGGCCCGGACTCGGTGTTTGGCGCTGAGTCGGCTTTCAGCGCCGACTCCGCCTTCGGCGACTCCCTGAATGCACAGCAGGCAACGGCCACGATCTCCGAGACACCCTCCTCTTCCGCCCCCGCGGTTCCCAATGCCCGCTCGAACGGCGAAGCCCAGTCGGCTGCGGCAAATGGCGATGCCGAAGGCACCAAGCGCGAGGAGAACTCAGAAGGCAGCCAGGAATCGGCGATCCCCTTACCCCCGAAAAAACGCGGCCCCACCCACGTTGGCGTTCTCTTCGCCACCACGCTGCTCGTCCCTTCCGCCTGGTACGTTGTTTCGGACGCATACGCTCGGCTGTCAGCAGCCCATGCGCATTCGTCGATCAGCTTTGCGGGTGCGGCAGAACTCGTCGGAGGCCTGGCCCTCATCGCCCTCATCTGGTTCCTCGCCCGCGCGTCGTCGCTCGGCGTGACGTTTACCGGATGGGTGGTCACGGCTTTCGGGGCGTTCGGACTGGCGTTTCCGAGATGGACGGAGAAAGCGATCCTCGATCCGATTTCCGCGCGATTCGGCGAAATCAATGGTTTGACGGAAAACATCGCAAACCTTTTGGCTCACGACATGTTGACTGGCTTGATTTTCCTCTTCGGTGGCGTGCTCCTTCTCACCGGAATGGTCTCCCATTGGGCTCGGCGGCGGGGGCACAAGTATGGTGTACTCGTCACTCGGCGTACGCTCGCATTAGAATCACTACAGGAGTACGAGAACGTTTACGTTCCCACTCCTCGGGCGTGACATAGATCCCATGCATTCAAACGAGATTTAGGACGGACGAGATGAGCGCCCCCGCAGACAATTCGGTGGTTTTCCTTCCGGGGCCTTGGCAGCACCGGCTCATCAACGCTAACGGGTGCCAGTTCCACATTGCCCACATGGGAGAACACCGCAACGATCGGCCGCTCGTCCTGCTCGTCCACGGTTTCCCCGAATATTGGTGGGCATGGCGTCACCAAATCGAGGCAGTAGCTCTTGCCGGTTACGAGGTAGCGGCTATCGATCAGCGCGGGATAGGCGGGTCGGACAAAACACCAGACAGCGCAGACGGGATGCTCCTCACGGAAGATCTCGCGGCCATTGTCCGCAGCCTCGGCACATCGAAGGCCGTCGTCATAGGCCAAGGACGCGGGGGGTTTCTCGCCTGGTCGGTTGCTGCGTTCGAGCCCGACGTCGTCGAGGGGATCATGACCATCTCCGCCCCTCATCCGCGAACCCTCCAAAGATTCGGCACTCATCTCACGCTCAAGACCTGGCGTCAGGTTCTTGCGACGCTCATTCCGCATCACGCTTCGAAACGCCTGACGGACGAGAAGGAGTTGAACACACTGCTCGCAGACTGGTCGGCCCCCGGAAACACGGGCGCCTCCGGGCAGGTCTCCAACTATGCAGCCGCAATGCGGCTGCCCGAGGCGGCATCCATTTCTCTTGAACAGCTCCGCTGGTCCTACCTGTCGACGTCGAAGATCAATGGACGCAAGCACATGGTTCTCACACGTCGCGAAATCAAGGCGACTGTATGGGCCGTCAGAGGCGAGCGAGACCCGCTCCTTCCCGCGCGAGCCTGGAGAAAAGATCTTGAATTCGCCCGCGGCAACTATCGATTCATAGAGGTTCCAGCTGCCGGGCATTTCGTTCAGGAAGAACAACCCGAGCTCATGACCAACCTCATCCTCGAGTTTCTAAACAAATTATGACGTTTAACACATCTCATTCGGGGAGGGCGGCGTCGGCCTGGGGGACAACCCCAATTCCGGAGAGCAACTGCTAGCCTATCGCCACATCCTAAGCTGCAAGGATGGGATAGGACGGGCAGACGTCGGCCAGTGCACACATCCCGCATGCAGGTTTTCGCGCGCGGCACACCTGACGCCCGTGGTAGATGATCCGATGGCAGGTTTGCGTCCATTCGCTCTCGGGGATCAGCGTCGCGATGTCGGCTTCGACCTTGACGGGGTCGTTGCTGCGGCTCCACGCCCACCGGCGGGCTAGCCTACCCACGTGCGTATCGACGGTGATGCCTGGTTTCCCAAAGGCATTACCGAGCACGACATTCGCCGTTTTCCTTCCCACACCGGGCAATCGCACGAGCTCTTCCAGGGTCTGCGGCACCTCGCCCCCGTAGTCCGAGCACAGCGAGCTGGCCAAGCCAATGCACGATTTGGCCTTGGCCCGATAGAAGCCCAGGGGATGAAGGATGTCCTCCAGTTCTTGACGATTGGCTCCGGCCAGAGCCTCGGGCCCGGGATAAGCCTCGAAAAGACGAGGCGTGACCGTGTTGACCCTGGCATCGGTGGTTTGCGCGGACAGGACCGTCGCGACCAGTAACTCGAAAGGGTTCGAGTAATCCAATGCACACGCTGCATCGGGATATAGCGAGGCCAAGCGAGCGGTTATCTCGAAAGCCGCGTCTCTGCGGGCTGAAAGAGACCGCGGACGTCGGGGTAAAGAAACGCGAGAAGGCATGCCCCAAGCGTAACTCGATCGGAAAACTCGAAATATGAGTGACTGTGAGGTAAATTGCAATGTTAGAGTTTAGTGTGATCCACTACAAAGGATTGATCGACGGAAAGGGAACAGATGGACATTAGCGTTCTCAAGGCGGTTCCGCTCTTCAAGGACATCGACGCGGAGGACCTTGAGGCTCTCGGCCAGTTGATGAGCGAGGCGTCTCTCAAACGAGGCGATTCGCTTTTCCGCGAAGGCGACGAAGGCGACCGCCTATACATCGTCACCGACGGCAAAGTTAAGCTCAGTCACTCTTCCGACGACGGCCGCGAGAATCTCATCGCCGTTCTCGGCCCCGGTGAGATCATCGGCGAACTCTCGCTCTTTGACCTCGGTGCTCGTTCCTCGACGGTCACCGCGATCGCGCCTACCCGCCTGATCTCCCTGTCCCATAAAGACATGATGAATTTCATCAACCAGCACCCCGACATGGCCATAACTATGCTTCGGGAGCTGGCTCGCCGCTTGCGCAACACGAACGAGCAGATGGCCGATTTGGTTTTCTCGGACGTTCCCGGTCGCGTCGCCAAGGCCCTCATTGACCTTGCCAATCGTTTCGGAGAGCGCACTCCCGAAGGAATCTACGTCGCTCACGATCTCACACAGGAAGAGCTCGCCCATCTCGTGGGCGCCTCTCGCGAGACGGTCAACAAGTCCCTCGCAGACTTCGTTTCTCGCGGGTGGATTCGACTCGAAGGGCGGGCCGTCCTACTCATCGAAATCGGACGCCTCCAGCGCCGAGCCCATTGACGACAAGGGTGGCCGGAGGAAGATTAGCTTCCGGCCACCAATCTCGCACCGTCAAAGCACCTTCAGGTGCACGGCTCCAGCCGAAGCCGTCAATCGGCCAACCGTTTTCAGGCCAACGCCTACAAGCCCTCCAACCGTCAAGGACTAAGAGTCTGAGTTTGGAAGACTAGAAGTCTGGAATTGAACCTCTACCTCAACAGGAGTGTCAAGAGGCAAAACGGCAACACCTACAGCCGAACGAGAGTGCCTGCCCGCGTCGCCGAAGATTTCTCCCAGCACTTGGGATGCGCCGTTGGCAACAATGGCTTGATCGGTGAAATCAGGAGCCGACGAAACAAAGACGGTCACATGGACCACTCGCTCGATCGCATCGACGTCGCTCACCAGATCGGCCGCTGCAGCCAGAGCGTTGAGGGCAGCAACCCGAGCCAGCCCCTTGGCGTCTTCGAGCGGAACGTCTGCACCCACCTTTCCCTTCGCCGGAAGTTCCCCATCGATGAGGGGCAGCTGGCCCGATGTGCGGATGAGGCCATCAACGCGCGTGGCTGGAACGTATGAGGCAACGGGTGCAGCAACAGGCGGAAGAGCAATTCCCAGCTCGGCAAGGCGTGCGGAGATGCTCATTGCTCGCCCCTGGGCCGTTTAAGATATGCCACGAGGTTCTGCCCGTCGGGTCCCGGAATGACGGAAACTAGCTCCCATCCGTCCTCGCCCCACGTGTCGAGAATGGCCTTCGTGTTGTGAATGATCAACGGAATCGTCGCGTATTCCCATTTCTGCATGGAAACAAGCTTACTCACAGCCGGAGCGCACGTCACTAGTCGTCCTGTGCGCCGCTCTCATCTTCGTCGCCGCTCTCCTCCTGTTCTTCCTTCGCTTTGTTGTTCTTCTGCGATTGGCGCCGCGACAGGTGCAGCGGCTTGCCTTCCCGAATCGCAACAAAGATGGGATCAGGCGAGGACGTGATGGATTCGTACCAGTCTGCTTGCTCGGGAACGGTCCGCAAAAGCTGGCGGCGTTCACGCTCGGTCATGCCTCCCCACAGTCCATAGCGCATATTCGACTGGAGGGCATCCGCCAAGCACATCAGCCGCACCGAGCAGTTGCGGCAGATGTCTTTCATTTCCCTCTGGGCCGAGGACGTTGAAAACAGTGCCTCAGCGTCGCAGCTCCCACAATTCGCATTGTCCGCCCATCGCGGATCCAACGGTCCCGCAGGCATGTTCTTCGCCTCCCCACAACGTCGTTGTTGCTAGTTCTTCTAGGCTTTCTCTATACCCAGCCCTTATACATGACTAAAGGGGCCGCATACAAGGCCCAGGCTTCCCCACTCCCTTTGTTTTCAAGGAAAATTCCGCAGTATTTAGCGGCTTATAGAATTTAGCGGCGGAGGCGAGTCTCCCTTCGGCGCGTCGCCCGCATCGCCTTCGCGCGGCGATCAAGGGGGTACGTGAAGGTGCGATCCCTCAAACGGGTGGCACATCACGGCCGGATCTGCCCCCACGGGAGGACATCCACAGGTAGACCACGTATCCTGGCACCATGTCGAAAACGAGCCGAGGCGGCGCAACCCTGCGTCAGATCTTCACCCTCATCGGAGCGCTCCTAGGCATGTGCCTGATCGGCGGAGCACTCATCGCCGGCATCATCATGCCGATGGTCACCACCGCCGGCACCGGAGTGAATGCCGTGACCGCGATGTTCGAGGAAAGCCCCGACGACCTGGGATTCGTCGAGCCCTCGGAGCAGTCCGTGCTGCTCGCCTCGGACGGAAGCACGATCGCCACCTTCTACACGGAGAACAGGATCGTCGTCGCTTCCAACCAAATCTCCAAGCACATGAAGAATGCCGCTGTCTCCATTGAGGACAGACGCTTCTACGACCACCACGGGATCGACGTTCAGGGTCTGGCCGGCGCCTTCGTCAACAACCTCACAGGCGGAGACACCGCCGGCGGCTCGTCCATCACGCAGCAGTACGTCAAGAACGCACTGATCGAGCAAGGCCGCGTGACCAACGACCACAATCTGATCGAACAGGCGACGCAACGCACGATCGCCCGCAAGCTCAACGAAGCACGCCTCGCCATCGCCGTCGAGAGAAAAATGTCGAAAGACCAGATCCTCACCGGATATCTCAACCTCGCCCAGTTCGGCCCGAACCGTTACGGCGTGGAAGTCTCGGCGCAGTACTTCTTCTCAAAATCCGCCAAGGATCTCAACCTTCCCGAATCCGCCCTGCTCGCCGGAATCACTCAGTCGCCAGCTCGATGGGACCCCCCGAAGCACCCGGCGGATGCCAAGAAAAGGAGAGACACCGTCCTCGGCGAGATGTACCGCAACGGATACATCTCGAAAGCCGAGATGGATTCGGCAAAAGCTGTCCAAATTCCAGGCATGCTCCACATTTCGAACAAGCCCACGGGATGCGCGGCAGCAAAGGAAGCGGCCTATTTCTGCGAGTATGTTCGCAACGACCTCCTCAACGACCAAAGCTGGGGCAAGAATCGCAACGACAGAATCGCCAAGCTCTACCACGGCGGGCTGACGATCCAGACCACCCTGGATCCGAAGAAGCAGAAAATTGCCCACGACACCCTCGTCAAACACATCCCAACCAACGATCGCTCCAACATCCAAACGGCCATGTCGAGTATCGAACCAGGCAGCGGCCATATCGTTGCGATGGCGCAGAACACGGATTACGACAACGCTTCTGATTCGAGCTCCCGCGCCACGAAGATCAATCTCAACGTCAGCCGGAAGATGGGGGGCGGAACCGGCTTCCAGTCAGGATCGACATTCAAAGTGTTCACCCTCGTTGAGTGGCTCAAAAAGGGCCTCACTGAAAAGGGGAAGTTCACCGAGCAAAGCATCGTCGATTCCAACGGCGGCACGCTTCCTCGCAACTCTTGGAACATTCCCTGCTCGCCCAAGTCACGTGACACTTACAGCTTCGGCAATCTCGAAGGCGTGGGCGGCGGTCCGAGGACGGTCCTCTACTCCACGATCAAATCCGTCAACGGTTCTTTCGTCCGCATGGCAAACACGCTCAACCTTTGCGACACCGCCGACACCGCGAAGAAGATGGGGGTCGAACGCGGCGACGGCGGCAATTGGAAATACTTCCCATCCATGATCCTCGGCGCGAACGAAGTCACGCCGCTGTCAATGGCAAGCGCAGTCTCTACGCTGGCCGCCGACGGTCTGCACTGCAAGCCACAGTCGTTCACGAAGGTCTCCGACTCCAACGGCAAAGTCCTCGCCTCAAAGGATCCGGAGTGCGACCAGGTGCTCGATAAGGAACTCGCACGCAAAACCACATCCGTGCTCAAACAGGTGGTCGGCTCACCCGAAGGAACCGGCAAGAACGCTCAGGTTCCCGGACGCGAGGTTGCGGGCAAAACGGGCACAGCGAATGACGACACCAATGCTTGGTTCATGGGCTACACGCCCCAATTGGCCAGCGCCGTCTGGCAGGGTCACATGTCGCGCACCAAGAGCATGTTCAACTCCACTATCAACGGCAAGCAATACCGTGAAGTCTACGGAGGCCTTTTCCCGTCCATGATCTTCTCGGACTACACGAAGGCCGCTCTCGAGGGCCAACCCTCGAAATCATTGGGAGGAGACAAGAAAAACAATTCTTCCTCGCCATCCAGCAGCCCCAGTAAGTCTCCCGAGGCTACCCCTTCCACTTCCACGGCATCCCCATCCAATGGCAACGAGGATGGGCAAAATGGCGTGACGCCTTCCCAAGACCAGCCGAAGCACAAGGATGAGGACTCCGACGAAAACGGCGGTGGCGAGGGCGACGACGGAGATGACTGACCGACGATGAGCAAACCGCATGATGCTCACCACGGTGGCATTCGTCAGGGTGAGCGTAAGCCGTGACCCGGGGAAGACAAGCCGAGATCCGAAGAAGAATGGCGCTACGAATGTTCGCCGCAGGCATGGCCGCCGGGCTCGCGGGCGGAACATGGGGGCTGATCGAAGCCCAAGCCTTCATACTGCGACGTCGGACGCTCGCCCTGCCCGCACCGCCGGGTCGATCCACGACGAATCCGCCGCGGTCAGTCGATTGCTCTCAAAGCGAATCGCCGTGCTTGAGAATCTTGCACCTTTCCGATCTCCATCTGCTTGAGGGACAGCGGCGAAAGATGGCGTGGGTTCGCTCATTGGCCGATCAACATCCCGATCTCATCGTTTTGACGGGTGACTCGCTCGCCCAATCGGCGGCTGTTGCCCCTCTTATTCGCACCCTCTCCGTCTTCGCCGGATTACCGGGGGTGTTCGTCTTCGGGTCGAACGACTACTTCGCGCCGCGCCCTAAGAATCCCTTTACGTACTTTTGGGGGCCCTCTTCACGTTCCCACAAGGGAGCCTCAGTTGAACTTCCCTGGCGGGACATGCGGGCAAGCTTCGAAAGCTTTGGATGGGTCGATCTCAACAACCGCCGCACGACGCTCAGGATCAAAGGGATCGACGTCGGCTTCGTCGGCGTCGACGATCCGCATCTCAACCTCGATATCTTTCCCACCGCGCAGCATACCGAGTCCGATATGTCAGAAGCGCGCTGTAGGCCGGAATGGCGCGGTGTATCGAGAAGCCAAGATATGTCGGGAGCACACGGTATCCAAAGCGCACGCGGTGAATCGGATGTGCCTACGGCATCCGATTCGTCAGATGCACATGCCGTGTTGGGCACTTCCAGCAATCTGGATTCCAAGCATCCACGCGCCTCGGAGCCTCCCATCAAGATTGGCTTGACGCACGCTCCCTATACGCGCGTCCTAGATGCGATGGCTGACGACGAATGCTCCCTCGTTTTCGCGGGGCACACGCACGGCGGTCAGGTATGCATTCCATGGAAGGGAGCGATCGTCACCAATTGTGACCTTCCTCCCCAGCTCGCGGCAGGGCTGTACAGGTGGCCGACATCCGGAGAGGTCGTCCGGCACGACGGCGCCGCCATAGCAACCCGGCCGGGGCCATGGGTGAACGTCTCAGCCGGCTTGGGGGCATCTCCCTTCGCCCCCCTTCGCCTCGCATGCAGGCCTGAGGCCGTTTTGCTTGACGTCATCCTCCCCTAGGTTCGACATCGCTCTCCGCTTCACCCCCAAAGCACAGCCTGGTTCTCCGATAGCCCACGAGGATCAGAGATCGTGAAGCGCCCAACATTTTCTAAGAAGATGTGCTGACGGTCTCGAATCGGAGGTTTCGCATTGAGCTGCCCACTCCGCTATCATTGTCGAGTTGCACAAGCATTGCCGAGTCGCACAAGTGCAGCACCGGGGTATGGCGCAGCTTGGTAGCGCGCTTCGTTCGGGACGAAGAGGCCGTGGGTTCAAATCCCGCTACCCCGACCATCCACTTAACACTCAGACCCACGTCATGAAAGCCCCATGACGTGGGTTTTATTTATTTTCGTTGATTTTTGGCTCATTCAGGGCATCATTGAGCAGACCATGCAATCCTGGCGCCTCTGACGCCGGGACGACGACGCAGTCGGCCGGCCGCCCTGCCCACGCCGCCTCCAAACCAACCGCCCAGCCTTCAGGTAATGGCGCACGCAACCCTTCACGTAGCGGCGCCTGCTTCCCTTCAGGTAACGGCGCCCGCAACCCTTCCATGTAACTCAGCATCACTTGGAGAGCCGGACGTCGAAAATTCCGTCTTTTTGACATCTGACCCGTGTGGGATATCTACGTGCACATCCGGGCCGAATGGGTCTATGTCGCGTTCATCGTGGATGCGTACTCCCCGGCAGAACCGGGGTTTGGCACAATCTACGGGCGTCTGCTTATGGACATATGCGTACTCCCCGACGAACCGGGGCCTGGCTCTCCCCGATGATCACCGGGCGGAGAACTCGAAACCTTTGTCGATCAAGGCACGCAGCCACTGACTCTTCGCCGCCTGCAACGACTTGACCTCGACATGATGGTTCCATCGATTCGGGCTGACTTGAGTGACCCTGTGGATATTCTTGTTCCCCTCCTGCCGGTCCAGGGTCACATTGAAGTACAGCGTGCCGTCCTTGGTTCTCTCGTAGGCCCACATCCAGAGGAACTTCCGGTTGACGGCGTAGCTGACCTGCGAACGGAACTCTCTCTTGACGTCACCCAAGTTCATGACATACTCATCGATCGCCTGATAGAAGGAATCGGTCTTCGGCTTGTCCGAGAAGTCGCTGATCATTTTGTTGCTCGGCATAATTGTTTCTTTCTAAAGAGGTTTATTGTTTCTTTCTAGCGAGGTTTATCGGTGGCTAGGTGATCTCGTAGTCGACAGTATCTCAACGCCGGGCCTGACGCCGACGAATGGAGTGTGCCGGTGCGCTCACCCATTTACCCTGATCAGTGCCATCTCTATCGGTCACGTCCAGCGCGCTGTCGGTCTCCTATCCCTTTGGCGAGAAATCACGCACCGTCGCTCCATCGCACCGTCAATCACACTCATCGCATACCGCAACAAGCCTCCCGCTGTTTCAAGTGAGGTGGCGAGGGCGACGGTTGATCGTACAAGCGCATTATTGCAAACAATTGACGGAGTGACGGTCTCGGTTCTTTCCAGACGCTTCCGTTCACGTCCCCTTCGTCCTTTCTTGGCATATTGGCTGGCTAATCGACCAATTCAACTCATTCTCACCAAGCCGATGCTCGATAAGCGAGATCTTCGACCATTCCGACAGTTGACTCCAAGGCTCAGCCCATCCATCACGGCAAACTTGCTCTCAACATTTGTCTCAAAATGGAGAAAGTTGCTTTTTCATTCAGGTAACCTCGATTACAATGACATTGTCAGCGCAATTTCAATAGAAAGACACACAAAATGGGCACTATCTTACCTTTGGAGGTCATTACGTCATGCTAAATTGCGTATCGTCCACTCAACGCTTTCTTTCTCCCAAGGACTGACTCATGTTCGAGGACCTTTCCAGCGGAAGTGCCGACTCGGCACGCCGTAGCC
>CAUSGP010000043.1:0-11369 GCA_963531075.1 uncultured Actinomycetaceae bacterium
GTCTAAGCTGACATTTTCCGGTCCGCCGCGCTCGGTCCATATTTTCCGGTCCGCCCGGCTCATTCTGCCTTCCTCCAAAAGACGGCCCTGCCGAGCGGCGCCTCGCGCTCACTTCTTCGGAGCGTCGGAGGTCAGCGCGGCCACGAATGCCTCTTGCGGCACGTCTACGCGGCCGATCGATTTCATCCGCTTCTTTCCCTCTTTTTGCTTCTCCAGCAGCTTGCGCTTGCGGGTGATGTCGCCGCCGTAGCACTTGGCAAGAACGTCCTTGCGCATCGCCTTGATCGTCTCCCGCGCAATGATTCGGCTGCCGACGGCGGCCTGGACCGGAATCTCGAACTGCTGGCGGGGAATGAGCTCCTTGAGCTTCTTCGTCATTTCCACCCCGTAGGAGTACGCCTTGTCCTTGTGGACGATCGCCGAGAAGGCGTCGACAACCTCGTGGTTAAGCAACACATCGACCTTGACGAGATCGGCCTCCTGATCCTCGGCCATGTCGTAGTCGAGGGAGGCGTATCCCTTCGTCCTGCTTTTGAGCTGGTCGAAGAAGTCTGTGACGATCTCGGCCAGCGGAAGGATGTAATGGAGCTCGACCCTCTCGGAAGACAGGTAATCCATGCCCAGCATCGTGCCGCGCCGCTGCTGGCAAAGCTCCATGACGGTCCCCGTGTAGTCCGAAGGCGTGAGCACGGTGGCCCGCACCGTCGGCTCGAAGATCTGCTTAATCTTTCCCTCGGGAAACTCCGAGGGGTTCGTCACAACGACCTCTTCGCCTCCCTCGGTCACTACCCGATAGACCACCGACGGCGCCGTCGCGATGATGTCAATTCCAAACTCGCGCTCGACTCGCTCCCGGATGATCTCCAAGTGCAGCAGACCCAGAAATCCGCAGCGGAAACCAAAACCGAGAGCCACAGAGTTCTCCGGCTCATATGACAGCGCGGCGTCGTTCAGCTTGAGCTTGTCCAGAGCATCGCGCAAATCCGGATAATCCGAGCCGTCAATCGGATATACCCCGGAGAACACCATGGGTTTGGGATCCTGGTAGCCATCAAGCGGCTTATCCGCCGGGGACTTCGCTGCCGTCACCGTGTCGCCCACACGAGATTGGCGCACATCTTTCACTCCGGTGATGAGGTAGCCGACCTCCCCCGCCGCCAACCCCTCGGTGGGCTTGGGTTCGGGCGAAATGACGCCGATTTCGAGAAGCTCGTGAGTCGCGCCCGTCGACATCATCTGGATGCGCTCGCGCGGGGTGAGCCTGCCGTCTTTGACGCGAATGTAGGTCACGACGCCTCGATAGGTGTCGTAGACGGAATCAAAGATCATCGCGCGGGTCGGTCCGCTCGCATCGCCCTCTGGCGCGGGAACCTCCCTGACGATGCGGTCAAGAAGTTCGTTTACACCTTCCCCGGTCTTCCCGGAAACCGCAAGGCACTCGCCCGGGTCGACGCCGATGAGCGAGGCGAGCTCCTCGGCGTATTTGTCCGGCTGGGCGGAAGGAAGGTCAATCTTATTGAGTACGGGAATGATGGCGAGATCGTTGTCGAGGGCCATGTAAAGGTTGGCGAGAGTTTGCGCTTCGATTCCTTGGGTCGCATCCACCAGCAAGATCGCCCCTTCGCATGCGGCGAGCGAACGATTGACCTCGTAGGAAAAATCGACGTGACCGGGAGTGTCGATCATGTTGAGGGCGTAAGGCTCGCCGTCAACGATCCACGGCAGGCGAACGGCCTGGGACTTAATCGTGATCCCCCGCTCGCGCTCAATGTCCATGCGGTCAAGATACTGGTCTCGCATGATGCGCTCATCGACTATCCCGGTTAGCTGGAGCATCCTGTCGGCCAGCGTCGACTTGCCGTGATCAATGTGGGCGATGATGCAGAAATTGCGGATACGCGACGACGCCGTCGAAGCGGGCGTGATCTCGCCGGGAAGAGATGCGGGCACGGTGCTCCTTTGTCGAAACAGTCCCCACCAGTGTAGTGCCCGTCGCCGTAGGTCAAGCCTCACAACATGTGAGTTTTGCCTAGAGGCCCCATCCGCCAAGGACCGCGCGAACGTGACCGCGCGGCGTAGGAGCCGAGCTTGAAAATTCGTCCCTGCGCGGAACTTGCCGCCCCTTCGTTGGAAACTCCCGCCTTGTGATCCGACAATGGTTGCATGTTCCTCACTCCCGGTTCGCTGAAAGATTTTCTTCCAGTCATCGAACGGATCGCTCGGGGCCCGGGGCGAACGCTCGTGGGCAACGCCCTCGTCATCGACGGCCTTCTCATCGCGTTTCTTTTCGCTCTCGGCGGCGACGGGGGCTCGTTGCTTACCGCATTGCTCGTCACCGTGCTGGCGACAAGTCTGACCTCGACGCTTATATTCGCTTGGCGCCGCAGACGTCTCAAAAATGCGGTGGAAGAGTGGGAAAGGAGTGAGGTGCACGACGGCGTCGTCGCCAGCTTCAACGAATCTTCAAGCTCCGGAAGTCCCTCGGGCCCCGGCAAAGCGTCAAACTCGAATCAGATCATCGTCGTGGATGAAAGCGGACAACGTGATTCCGCCCGGGCCTTCCCCGATCCTTCAGCTGACGACAGAGAGACGATCGCCCTTGACCGCCAACGTGAGGCCGCGGTTGAGGCCGCGCGGCTGCGGGAGACGTGGATGCCCCGCATTGAAGCTGCCCAGCGTTCGGCGATCGCCGCCGCCGGCGGTCTGGTCAACGCCCCTTATCTCAAGGACGACCTGCGCATCACCCTTGTATCCGGAATCATCACTTTCCTGTCGATACCCGTTGGAGCACTTTTCGCCGTCGTTGCTTTTCTGACGCTCATTTCCTAGCTTCGACGCCCGGCGCTTCTCGCGGTTCTCCAGCTCCGCCACGCATTATTTCTAGCCTCCACGCCGATATTGCCTCTAGCCCCCAACTCCGGCATTTCCTCTAGCCTCCGCGCCGACATTCCTCCCAATTCCGCTTTGACTTCCCGTCTCAAACTCGTCGGATTCGCCTTCCCGGGGCAATCGGTGTGGCACGATAGGCCCATGGCACTTTCACAGAAGCTCCTTAGCCAAAACGAGAGGATCATCCTTCACATGCACGAGCACGTGAAGCGCCTGATCCCGAATATCGCGGCGGGAATCGTCATGATTGTCCTCGCCGTTGTCGCCCTTGTCTATATGCCCGACGGCTGGAGCCCCGCGGGCACTTGGACGATTCTCATCCTCTTGCCCATCGGCCTCGTGGTTTTCGTCGGCTGGCCGTGGTTGAAATGGATCACCGATACGTACACGGTGACCAATCGCAGAATCATCACCCGCAGGGGAATCTTCACGAAAACGGGACATGACATCCCACTCAGCCGCATTTCCAACGTCGCCTACGAACGCGATCTCATCGACCGCTTCTTTAAAGCGGGAACCTTGGAATTGCAGACGTCGGCAGACGAACCCCTCTATCTTCGCGACGTCCCCAACGCCGAGCAGGTGCACGTCATGCTCACGAATCTTCTTTTCGCCAAGGATGAGGCGGCTCCTGCGGTCGAAGCGGACGAAATCCATCCCGACGGAGCCTCGAACGTCTGATGGCGATTCCTCGTCTTCTCAAGCAACTCGCGTCGGGAATTATCGAATCGTTAACGTCGGGAACCTCGAAATCCCGAGGCTCTGCCTCCGAGTCGAAACGCAAAGCCAACTCGAAGCCCGAACGCAATCCAAGGCGCGAAAAGCCTGGTCATTCTGGTTCGCAAGGCTCGGCGAACGACCGAGGCTCGGCGAACGACAACGCCACCGGGCGCAAGCCTACGTCTGCGACTTCCTCAGGACAGTCCGACGGCGATCGGACCAGCTCTGGTCCCACGCTAACAGCGCACTCTCCTTCCGAGCTTCCGGGAGTCGATGATCTGCCGAGAGTCTATTCCGTGCCGGACCTCGGCTTGCCCGCATTCGCGTACACGCCGCAGCAAGACGAGGCTCCCGATCCCGGAGAAGTCGTATGGACGTGGGTGCCTTACGAAGAAGATCGCAGCCAAGGCAAGGATCGACCTGTCCTCGTCCTCGCCGAGTTCGAACGCTGCATCGTCTTCGTTCAACTCACATCGAAGGATCATGCTCGCGACGCCGAACAAGAAGCGCGCAATGGCCGTTTCTGGATTGACGTCGGCTCGGGAGACTGGGATTCCAAGGGCCGTCCCTCGGAAGCCAGAATCGACAGGCTTTTGTGCGTTTCACCCGCTAGGATGCGACGGGAAGGCGACCGCCTTGATGAAGCGCGGTTCACAGAAGTCGTATCCGCCATACGCCGTTTCCACAGGTAGCTTCTGATAAAATCGCCTCTGGACTTCACACCGGTCGGGTGGCAGGTCCAGCTGACGGCACTCCACGGGAGCCCCACTTCCTCAGTCCCGCCGAAGGCGAATCCCTCACCGACCATGACAATCTATCGCCGTACGGCGATTGAGTTGAAAGTAGAACACGTGGCAAACATCAAGTCGCAGAAGAAGCGCATTCTTACTAACGAGAAGCGCCGTCTCCGCAATCAGGCTGTCAAGTCGGAGCTGAAGACCTACGTGCGCAAGACCCGCAAGGCCATCACCGCCGGCGACGTCGAGGGTGCTGAGGCAGCGCTGCGGGTAGCCACCCGCAAGCTCGACAAGGCGGTTTCCAAGGGCGTCATCCACAAAAATCAGGCTGCTAAGCGCAAGTCCAAGCTTGCAGTTCAGGTTGCCAAACTGGCCAAGTAGGAACGCTCCGAGTAACTTGGAGTAGCCTTAGACGAGGGGCAGCGGTTTCCGCTGCCCCTGTTACTCGTTTCCGTCATTTTTCCCAACGGAAGTATCGCGCTGCCAGAACTCCACACAGCACGCCCATTCCGATCAGCAAGGCAGCGGACCCCCAGTGTTGGATCCAGCCCTCTCCTTCCCACAGACCCTTCGTCAGAAACGTCAGCTGTGTGAGCGGGGAAAACTTCGCAACCGCGGCCACTTTATCGGGGAGCTGGGAAAGGGGAACCGCCGCGCCCGAAAGGAAAATAAGGGGGTAAACGAGGATGTTTCCTATCCCCTGCGCCGCACCTTGGGAGGGCAAGAGCCCGGCCAACAGGTATCCCAGCGCCATGAATGAGCACAACCCGAGCGCCGTGGCCAAAAGGACGTTTACCACTCTCATAGCATCGGCGTCGACGCCAAATCCCACGATCGCCACCCCGTAAAGGCAGGCTATCGACAGCAAGCTTAGGGCAATGCGAATAGTCAGATAAGCCGAGATGTAGACCGCCGAACGAAGCGGCGTCGCACGGAACCTCCTGAGAACTCCCGTCTCTCGCTGCGTCACGAGATCGACGGGAAGAATGATGGTCGCCGCGATGGCGATGACGATACCGGGGAAAGCCGTGACGTTCGCGTCAAGGAAGCCCTGGCCGCCGAACTCCTTCCTCGGGTCATTTCCGAATATCAGCCCCATGACCAGCATGAACACAGGAGCGAAGGCGATCATAAATACGACGTTCGCCGGCTCGCGCAGCGTGCGCAGGGCTGTAGTCTTGAGAATTTTTCTGAAGACGCGCATGTCAGCTCCCCTCCCTCATCGCGCGGCCCGTCAGGGCGAGAAAGACGTCTTCAAGTGAAGCTTTCGACGTTTCAATCTCTTCGACCGCCGCGCCCGCGCCCTCTATCGCGCGGACAGCCTCGCCCGGGAATCCGCCGACGGAATGCAGCCTCACGGTCATGCCGTCGATCGCTACGTTCGAGATACCGGCAACGTTTGCGAATGTCTTAGGGTCGACCGGCCGGTCGGTCTTCAGAGTCACGAGACTGGCGCTGCCGAGCCGGGCGACGAGGCCCGCGACGGTGTCTAGCGCGATGATCCGTCCGCGATCGACGATCGCGACCCTGTCGCACAAGGCCTCCGCTTCCTCCATGTAATGGGTGGTCATGACCACCGTGCACCCGGCGTCCCGGATTGAGCGGACCACGTCCCACATCGCCAGCCGCGCCTGCGGATCCAGCGCCGTAGTCAGTTCGTCAAGGAAGACGATCTCCGGCCGGCTCACAAGCGCAAGCGCGATCGACACGCGCTGGCGCTGGCCTCCCGAGAGTTTTTCGACGTAGGAGCCTTTCTTACCGGACAATCCGAGCTCGGCGACGAGCTCGTCGGTGCCCCTGGGATTTTCATAAAAGGACCCAAACAGGTCGATGGCCTCGCCGACCTTCATTTTCGTCGGCAAAGCCGAGGATTGTAGTTGGACTCCCACCCGTGCTCGCCACGACCGGTCGGCAACATCCGGATCGGCACCGAGGACCAGAACGGCACCCGACGTCCGCCGCTGGATCCCCTCCAGGCATTCCATGAGGGTCGTCTTACCGGCTCCATTGGGGCCGATGATTCCGAAGATTTCATGATCGGCGACGTCGAAGGAGACGTTGTCGACTGCGAGAAGGTCGCCGAACTGTTTCGTCAGGGATTTGACCGCCACTGCCGGTCCGCGGGCTAAGCCGCGCGCATCGGTTGGCATGCGCGTGTTCATCGTGAATCGCCGCCGCTGTCTGCGTCTTTTCCAGCGAGACCGCCCGCATGCTTTTTTGTGGCGTCCTCCGCAGGCTTCTCGGCAGTGTTGCCTGCATGCTTATCACTTGTACGCTTCGCAGCCTCGTCGTCCGTGTTTCCGCTCCCAGACCGTGTCACTCCCGGGAGCATTGATCGGACCAGTTTCGCCACGGGATTGTCTTGCTTGCTCAAAAGAAGCTCGAGCGGGATGAGCGCGATGCCTTCGTTCGGGTCGGTCAGAACGACGAGCTGCGCACCCGCCTCAATTCTCAGATCTTTGCGTGCTTTGGCCGGGATGGCGACTTGACCGCGTTGGCCAACCGTCACCACCCCGTGAAAGCCGCGGCCTCCGGGCCCGTAAGAGCTCGTGTTGACAGGATTCATAACAGTTTTTCCTCTTGTGTCTTTGCTTATGCGGATTCCCTGCCGTTCGGATCGCCCGCCGCCGGGGAACCTTGCGGTCTTACGCTGCAATGACTTCCGCACCAATGATTCATTACATGTAAAACATGTATACATGACATTCTACGTTCAGTTCGGCCCATCGGCAAGGCTCTTCGGGAGCTCGAAAGCCTTTTGTCATTCCACTGTTTTCCTTGATTTTCACCCAGTTCCTCAGCGTCTCGAAACTGCGACATCAAGGCGACCTCCCTGCTACATCACCCGTATAGCCTTGAAACAAAAGCACCGGCTCGTGCACAGGCAACTCGGCGTCTCAGCTCAAAAGAAAGGACAAGCAACAAAGGCGTCGAAATCACGAGATGTGCAAGAACGCCCTGAGCTTTCACATTAACCAACGCCTACTACAACTCTTCACTGTCAGGCTACAATTGTTGCTAAGGAGTTCACGCATGCTCCGCAACATCTATGACAGCAACACTCTGACGGTAAGGCGACCACCTCCGCCGACGTTGAGCGACTTCTTGCGCAACACGCGACACACGGCAAGAGGCGGCTTCCACTCACAAGTCAATAGAAGTCGCATGCGTCTCCACAGCCGCGAACGGCAGCAAAGGCCAGGCGACAAGGAATGCTTTCCCTCATGAAAGGAACCTCCGATGAAAGCATGGAAGACCACCGGGCTCGCTCTCGCGGCTTGCCTCACATTCGCTGCCGCTGCCTGCCAAGCGGAAGTCAAAGACAACACCTCGAAGGGCTCGGGCGTGACCATCACCGGCGACAACGATCAAAGCGTCACCGTCAGGGGCGACGCGACGAACAAATCAAACGGCAAAAATTCCGGTCAAAATGCGGGATCGAATAGTGCCACGGGAGACGGCTCCGCAACGCACCCCTCTGCCGCCGGCAATCCGCCCGCGAGCGGTGGAGCGGCGTCGTCTAGCGACGACTGGAAGGAGGCCGCAGCCGATAGAAACGCCACCGTGGCCACGGTCGTCAACGGAACCGCAACCATCGCGGGCTCCGGCGGAACCGTCCACGTGAAGGACGACGTCGACAAGATCGACATCACCGGTTCGGGGCTCACAGTAGTCGCCAAAACAGCCAAGAAGGTGACATTCCGGGGTTCGAGCGTCAAGCTGTACATCGAACAAGTTTCTTCCATCGATTTCAACGGATCGGACAATGACGTCGAATGGGCGAACGGCGCGCCTCCCGCTATCAACGACAAAGGCACCGACAACGAAGTCGAAAAGACCGATTGACATCATTGATGGAACGGTTGCGAGCGTCTCCCTCGTCACCGCGCCGTCACCAAGATGTAGAGAGGACGACATGAGCGATCAGCCGACCAATCGGCAAACTGTTCTTCTGGTCGATGACGAATCGGCCATCACCAACGCACTCGCACCGTACCTTGAGAGATCTGGCTTTTCGGTCGTCGTCGCTCACGATGGCGTTGAAGGCCTTGACGTTCACGAGAAGATCAGTCCTGACATCGTCGTCACCGATGTCATGATGCCAGGTGTGGACGGCCGCGAACTTGTCCGCGAAATCCGCGCTCGGGGCGGGTGGACGCCCATTATCCTCCTCACGCAGATCGATCAGTCATACGAACGTTCCGCTGCCTTAGATGAAGGTGCAGACGACTACCTTTCGAAACCCTTCGACCCGCGGGAACTCGTGTCGCGAATCCGTGCGGTTCTCAGACGAACGGCGGCCGCACACAAACCGTATTCGGCCGCGGACAGGCTCATGTGCGGCAACCTCCTACTCGACAGGGTGGCCCTTCGCTTTTTTCTGGGAAATCGGGAAATCACGCTTACCCCCAAGGCTTCCATGCTCCTCGATTACCTCATGACTCATCCGGGCGAACTCCATACTCGCGAAAGGCTTCTAGCTACGCTGTGGGGCATCGATTTCGCCTCGTCAACGCGCGCGGTCGACCACCGAATTCGCGAGATCAGAAGGGTTCTCGGCGACGATCCAACGCATCCTTCCTATATCGAAACCGTTCCCTCGGTGGGCTATCGTTTCATCGGGAGGGTGCGCGCATGAAACGGATCCGGCTGCGCACGCCGGCCCTCGTCCTCACCCCCGCACTGGCGTGCATCGTATCCGCAATCGCATGGCGGCTTTCGGGGGAAACACGTTACATTCTCTTGACAATCCCACTGCCCAGCCTACTCGCCGCTTTTGGGGTGTGCGTCAGCGTGTTCCTGGGGATCGCAGCCGCCTGGCGGGCCAGCAAAAAACAGCAGTATGAACGAGGCGTAAGCACGGGACGGGAAGAACTGCGCCAGTCTCATCGACAGTTCCTTCGACGCCTCGATCACGAGCTCAAAAATCCCCTGACAGCACTCCGCGCCGCAGCCGCGAGTTACGACGAGGACGATCCGAATTGGTCGATCGTCACCGCTCAATCCACGCGTATGAGTCACCTGTTGACCGACTTGCGCAAACTGGCAGAGCTGGAGATTTCCCCCATCGACATTGAGGAAGTCGACCTGGAGGAAACGACGCGCGACGCCGTGGACGCCGTCAAACAGGAGCTCGCAACACGCGGCGAAAGCAGGTCTTTTTCCTTAACGTTCCCCGAGGCCCCCTGGCCCCTCTCTCACGTTGCCGGCGATGGCGATCTGCTTTACTCAGCCATCTACAACCTCGTGTCCAACGCCGCGAAGTATTCTGGCGCCGAATCGGTCATCGAAATTCGAGGTTCTGAAGGTCACGGCACCGTCTCCGTCGAAGTCGCCGACACTGGCATCGGAATACCGGCCGAAGACGTGGACACCGTCTGGGACGAGCTCAGCCGAGCAAGCAATTCCGGCAGTCTTCCAGGCAACGGCCTCGGCCTGGCTTTGGTCGCGACTATCGCGGCCCGCCACGGCGGCACCGCACATATAAGCTCACGGCTCGGAGTGGGGACATCTATTGTCCTCATCCTTCCCTCGATTCACTCGCGGACATGAACGTCGCAGAAAGCGAGCCTCACACGAGATCGACTCCTCGCACCCGGTCCGGCTTCAGTCGACGAAGCCGGACCTCTAACGCAGCCGGCTCTAACATAAAACGCAGCTGCACTCAGCATAAAACTGTGCCCTCACATGAGGTCGAGAGCTTCGAAGGCTCGATACAGCCCGTCATCTTCGATCGAAGACGTCACGAAATCCGCATGCGCTTTCACCGCGTCGGTCGCGTTGCCCATGGCAACCCCTATTCCTGCCGCATCGAGGATTTCGACGTCGTTGGGCGAATCGCCTATGGCAACCGTCTGTTCGACATCGAGGCCCAAGTGCTCTGCCGCCGCAAACATGCCGACATCCTTTGTCAAGCCGGCCAGAAGGATTTCACCTGTAATTCCACCCTTGGCTTCGACGGAGTCAGAAACGATGTGATATTTGGGGCCAATAATTTCGACCAACTCACGATAGCTCAAATGCAAACTGTGTGGAAGAACAAAAAGTCCTTTCGATGTACTCGTTGGAATCTCGGTGGTAAGGAACGGAAGGATTTGTTTGTAGTAAGGATGCCATGGGCTCCCTTCCGCATCAGGAGACCCCGCGAAGGATCCGAAAAAGCCTTCGCTGACACTGAACTCTTCCGGCCCCTGCCACATCCACTGAGCGCCGTACCTGCGATATATGGCAGTGACGTAGGAAATGTCTTCCGAAGACATGCGCCGATCGGCCACCACCGCCTTTCCGATCTTGACGAATGCGCCCGAGCCGGCGATGATCCCATGGAAACCGAGATCCCACAGATAAGGATAGATTTCTGGCAACGAACGCCCCGTGCACAGCAGAAGCTTGTGTCCGGCGGCAATGGAGGCGCGAACGGCTTCCCTCGCCGAATCGGGAGTCTCTTGACGCTCGGTTACGAGCGTGCCGTCAACGTCAACGCAAATGAGCTTGGGCATGCTCTCATTATCGCGGACCGGCGCCCTTTCCGGCCTGCCCTTCCAGGCACAACTAGAGCTCTGTGACGATCTTCTCGACCGATTCACGCGCATCTCCCAGCAACATGTACGTGTTCTCGTTGAAGAAAAGCGGATTTTGAACGCCAGCGTAGCCAGCGTTAGACATCGATCGTTTGAAGACGACGACGTTCTTTGCGTTCCACACCTGGAGCACCGGCATGCCGGCTATCGGGGAGCCGGGCTCACGCGCGGAGGGGTTGACAGTATCGTTCGCCCCGATGACGAGAACAACGTCGGTGGCGGCGAAATCGTCGTTGATCTCGTCCATCTCGAGGACGATGTCGTAAGGGACTTTCGCCTCAGCTAACAGAACGTTCATGTGTCCGGGCAGTCGCCCCGCAACCGGGTGAATTCCGAAGCGGACGTGCACCCCGGCGTCGCGCAAGCGCCTAGTCAGTTCCGCTACGGGATACTGGGCTTGAGCCACAGCCATGCCGTAACCAGGCGTGATGACAACGGAAGA
>CAUSGP010000044.1:0-11264 GCA_963531075.1 uncultured Actinomycetaceae bacterium
AACTAGGAGCGCTTGTGGTTGTCGTCACCTGCGGAAGTGAGGGCGCGCTCATGTACTCCACGACCGGCGAAACCATTCACGTTCCTGCGAAGCAGGTCGACGTCGTCGATTCGGCCGGGGCAGGAGACGCGTTTTTCGCCGCCCTTATTGACGGACTCACGCGCATTTCTCTCAGCGGTGCGGCAAACCGGGAACGGCTCTCGACCATCTCTCCAGCCAACCTGGAAACCCTGGGCGCCTACGCGGCAACTGCCGCTTCGATCTCCGTCTCGCGCCCCGGCGTCGATCCTCCCACGCGTGAGGAACTGGCCCTCGCATATGAGGCATACAGCACTCCCCTAGTCGCTGAAGCTTAGCCGACTCGAGCCCTTCCCTGCGCTCAAGCGACACGCTTGCGCCAGGCTGAGCCGAGCCCTTTTAGACTCTGACGACGCACTTCTGCCGGGCCGTCGACGGAGGCGGCTTCCCTGAGCTCTCTCGCACCCGGACAACGCGGACTCGCAACTGCCCACACGCCATTCTCCATCGCATTTCACCGCATGAAAACGGCTAGGCGCCAAGCGTTACCGCGACCAGACCGGGCGCTTCCCACGCGCGAGAAAGCCACTGCGAAAGAATCCGCACGATCGGTTCCACACGCCTTGCAGTGTAGGTAACGATCTGATAACATCTTGAAACAGTTAGATAACAGCTATGTTGCGAGGGCCGGAACTCGGCACCGGCTCTCGCAACGGATAATCCCGGTGGGGATCGGGAACATATGAGCGTTGCTGAAATGGCGCGCCGAGGCATCACACACACGCTAAAGCCGTGGGTCGTATTACGGCCCACGGCTTTAAGCTATTCAGGGCCAAAACTCACATCTTCGACCTCGGGGCGGGAGCCTTCCCAGTCCCGCTTGCTTTCCCAGCGTCACCTACTTTCCCAGCTCCACCCTCTTGCGCTTTCCAAGCCTCGCCTGTTTGCTTTACCTCTACCTGCCCAAACGCCGCTCACGCTGTGTGTAATCGCGCAGAGCACGCAAGAAATCGACTTTCCTGAAGTCAGGCCAGTACGCCTCACAGAAGTAGAGCTCCGTGTGAACCGTCTGCCACAGCATGAAACCGCTCATGCGTTGCTCGCCCGACGTGCGGATGACGAGGTCAGGATCGGGCTGTCCCTTTGTATACAAGTGATCGGTGATGTCATCGACCTTGATCGAACGAGCCACCTCGTCAAGCGTTTTACCCGACGTCGCCTGCTCCGCCAACAGCGAACGAACGGCGTCGGTGATCTCCTGGCGGCCTCCGTAGCCGACGGCGATATTGACTTGCATTCCCTTGACGTCGGCCGTGCTCGACTCGGCTTTCTCCAACCGGGAGACGAACTCCTGGGGAAGCATCTGCAAATTGCCGACCATTTTCAAACGCCACTGGTGAGCCTCCGCCAGACGCTCAACCGCCCCGGCAATGATCTGGAGGAGGGCGTCGATCTCCTCGCGGGCCCGCTTGAGATTATCGGTCGATAAGAGCCAGAGCGTGACGACCTGGACGCCGACCTCGCCACACCACGTGAGGAATTCGTTGATCTTGTCAGCCCCGCGTTCATGCCCGAATGCCGCGTTGCGCCCAAGCTCTTTCGCCCAGCGCCGATTGCCGTCAAGCATAACGCCGATATGACGGGGCAAAGTGGTCGATCCCAACGTGCCCATGAGCCTGCGCTCATACAATCTGTACAGCAATGCCGACGCGGCCACCTTCAACCTCCTGTTGACTCCGTGAGACTAGCCTAGGTGACACGAATCGCACATGCACATACACCCTCGAAGCGCCGCCTAAAATGAACGGGTACGAATAGGAGTGACATTATGACCTCAGCTGCTGTCTCACGCAGAGAACGGCGTAGCTTTCTCGCTTCCCTTCCCAAGCCAAAGGCGAGGGGATGGATTCACGCGATCACGGCGCCGCTGGCACTGGCCAACGCGATCGTCCTGATCGCTCTGGCGCCTACGCTGAGCATGCGGATGGCATGCCTCGTATTCGGAATATCGTCGGTCGTGTTATTCGGGCATTCTGCGGTCTACCACATGGGAAAGTGGTCTCCGAAGATCGAGCTACTCCTGAAGAGGATGGACCACTCGAATATCTTCCTGCTGATCGCCGGGACATACACGCCGCTGACCGTCGCGATGCTCGAGCCGCACACGGCCGCCTACGTGCTGACGATCGTGTGGGCGGGTGCGCTCGGCGGCATATCCCTGGCCGTGTTCAAACCCCACGCCCCCCGGTGGTTATCGACCTCGCTCTACCTCATACTCGGTTGGATCGCCGTGTGGTTCCTGCCAGAGTACTGGACGGCAGGCGGCCCCGCCGTCGTCTGGCTAATTCTCGCCGGAGGGATCGCCTACTCCGTGGGAGCCGTCTTCTACGGCCTGCGGTGGCCCAATCCTTGGCCTCGCATATGGGGATTCCACGAGTTCTTCCACGCGTGCACACTGCTTGCCTATTCTTGTCAGGTCGTTGCCGTCTGGTTCGTCGTTATGGGCGTGAAGTAAGAGCAGCGGCGCAGCGCTCGTTGCCCTTACCTGGTATGGTGAGCATCGGCTTGCCCGCTGTCCGCGGGCACAATTTTTCTTCGGGTGGAGGTCATCCGCACGGCGCCTGAGATGAGACGGCGTCGGCCTCCCCCGGTCGAACATCGGTCGGCGCGCATTCGCGTGCCGACCATTATCAAGGAGAACACATGTCTGACGACAACAAGGGAGCGTGGCTCTCTCCCGAGTCGTACGAGCGCCTTCGGGCAGAACTCGAAGAGATGACGACGATTCGCCGCGCCGAAATTGCACGCAAGATCGAGGCGGCACGCGACGAAGGCGATCTGCGCGAAAACGGCGGGTATCATGCCGCTCGTGAAGAGCAATCGAAACTGGAAGGCCGTATAGCGGAGCTGACGCACCTGCTGGAAAACGCGACCGTCTCCGAACCGCCCGCCGCCACCGAAGTCCAGGCTGGCGTGATTGTCACAGCGAAGATCGCCGGCGAGGAGGAGCGTTTTCTCATCGGCTCACGCGAAGCGGCGGATCATCTGGGCGTTGAGGTCTACCCTGAGACGGCGCCGCTTGGCAAGGCCATCCTCGGACTCAAAGAAGGAGAGTCCACCAAGTTCGCCACACCCACGGGGCGGAAGATTCCGGTCGAAATCATAAAGATCGAACCTTTCGAAGGCTGACGATGTTCTTTTGGGATTCCTTGGAGAAGCAGCAGATGGTGACGCCGAAGGCTGCGCTGGCGGGGCGAGCCGCGCCTGTGCTGGACTCCCCCGCACCCCATACCGTTCTGGGAAGCGACATTCTGGCCGAGCCCAGATCCGACCAAGAGGTCATTTACCTGGCATCAGGATGGTTCTGGGGCGGTGAGAAAGCAGCGGGGGAACTGGGCGCCGATTCGACAGCCGTCGGCTACATGGGCGGTTTCACTCCGAATCCCACGTATGAGGAGGTGTGTACGGGTAAAACAGGGCACACCGAAACCGTCCGAGTCCTCTATGCGCCTTCACGGCTGCCGACCGAGCGCCTTCTCCAGGCGTTCTTCGAGTCCCACGACCCGACGAGCCTCAACCGCCAGGGAGGGGATATCGGCACCCAGTATCGCAGTGCGATCTTTCCGACGACGCCGCAGCAGGAGGAACTCGCCCGGCGAATGATCGATGCGTATCAAGAAGCTCTTGAAAACAATGGGTTCGGGAAGATCGTCACGGAAGTGACACCGGCTTCGGAGGTCGGCCCCTTCTATCCCGCCGAGGACTACCATCAGCAATATCTGGACAAGAACCCGAACGGCTACCAATGCCATGCCCGCACCGGAATGGCATGCCCGCTGCCAGGCGCCGGGCCCGTCGCCACGGGCAAGTAAACCGGCTCACGCCCCGCGATCTTTTTCAGACCGGGGATAAAACGCATTCTCGTCGGAACAGCTCGCGTCCTCCGAGCAGCTTGCTTCCAAGGGCGTAGCGGACCTAACGGGCATACTCTTCATGAGAGCGGTCTCGATAAGACTGGCTGCGGCCACATCAAGGTCTGCCATGTCGAGGCGGAGGCGTTCTCCATCGCGTTCCTCGTCCCACGGAATGTATTCCCGAGCCTCGACATCCGCCCATGTGGGCGGGGCGATCCCTTCGAGATCCGCGCTGCGCGAGACAACCCGACGGCGATGTTCCTCCCGATCCGCGAGAACGCATTCGACAGTAAACAGTTTGGCGCCCGTTCGAGCCGCCACGTCACGCCACATTGCACGGGTTAGCGGCAGCGGATTGACAAGGTCGACGGCGACGTTCCCGCCAAGCTCCAGGTTCGACCGGGCAATCCCAGCAAGGGCTTCATACCCGAGGCCGCCGACGTCGATGTTGCTGCGAATGAGCGGAGCCTCAACCTCGTCAACACGCAAGTAGACGCAATTCAATAAGGGAACGACGCGCCGAGCCAGGGTCGTCTTGCCCACGCCTGGCAAGCCCGAAAGAACCAAGAGGAGAGGTGCGCGAACCATGAGGCAAGCCTATCAACGGCAGACCCGTGAGGAGCAGACGTACCTTCCGGGCCAGCGACGGGCGGCGGCGATATCAACGGCAGGCTCGTGGCGAGCAGACGGGCGATTCGGCTGGCATCCGCGATCACATCGCATATTCGAGCCGCGGCCGGTCGAGTACACCCGATCCACGGCCAGTCACCCGCACCTGGGTTAATCGTCCATTTCCGCGCTGCGCTTGCGTTTGCCATTGACCTTCTTGGCAATTGTTTCAACGGGGTCGATACGCCCTCGACGCTGCGCAAGATTGGCCATGCCGGAGGGACCGCCCCGCGATTGTATTCGGTGTCTGCTGCGGGGAAGCGCAAGAGTGCGCAAGTCAAGCCTACGCAGCACCTGTTCGACCGTGCCGACGTCAACCGTTGGATCGCTGCGAGCCTCGAGAATCTCGGCTCGGGCCGCCTCGAGAGCCACGGACTGCGCCCCTATGACCAGATCTCTCATCTCGGAAGCCGATCGGATGGCAGTATCCGTCAGCTCGCTTCCTCCCACGTGATCCCACTGCTGATCCGATTCCAGGCGGATCTTTATCCGGTCGGCCCACTCGCGCAATTCCTCACGCTGAGAGACTGGAAGATCCAGGTTCTCAAAATAATGTTCGAGGGCGTTGTAGGCGGCATGTTGAGCACGATCGGCTAGCTCAGCAGCTTCCTCCTTGACGCTGCTTTCATCCTCGGCCAGATCGAGTTTGCGGATGAGCCACGGCAAGAGAAGCCCGCTGGGCACCAAAGTGACGAAGAGAACCACCGCTCCGACAACCACCGCGAAGCTTCTGAATTCTTTGTTGCCATCATCCCCCCATTGGGGAAGCGACAGCGCCAAGGCGAGCGTTGCAAGCCCCCTCATGCCACACCACGTCAACACCAGGCAATCGCGCCAACTGCGCGGTACGCCGCCGGTCCCCCGCGAGCGTGCGTCCCAGCGCAGCACCAGCATAGCCAGGAAACGAATAACCATTACCAAGGCGACCACGGCGAAAGCCAAAGCCAGATATCCGACGACGGTATCCCAGCCTTCGTCGGAGATGACCTTGCGCAACTCCGACCCCACAAGGCCAAAAGCAACCCCCGTGACGAGAAGATCCACGACTTCCCAGAATGAGGACGTAAGAAGACGGTCGCGCGACGCCTCCGCAACCTCTCTCCTGTTGATCTCCAAAGCCGTCACGACGACGGCGATGACGCCTGAGGCGTGAACCTCCTCTGCTGCGAGATACGCGATAAAGGGGGCGACTACCGTGACGGCCCCCGTGGCGGCGACGTTGTTGATCCCCCTGTTGGCGATGCTCACGATCCAACCGAGCAAGAAGCCGACGAGGCTCGCCACGACGACGCCCACGAGAAACCGGGCGAAAGCGGTGCTTAAGCGTCCGTCCCCTTCGACCGCGCTAACCGCCGTCGTGAACAGAACGATCGCTACGGCGTCGTTGAACAGGCTTTCCGTTTGAAGGGTGCGCATGATCCCGCGTGGAACCTTTGCAGGCTCGGCCACAGCTTCGACGGCGACGGGATCGGGCGGCGAGACCATCGCCCCAAGAGCGAGCGCAAGCGGCAGTGTCGCAAAGGGAAGCAGCCACATAACCAAACCTGCAACTGCACCCGCGGTCACGGCCGTCAGGAAAACCGCCAGAATAAGGAGCGTGCGCCAGCGACGAACGAACACTGACCACGACGCCCTGCGCGCCACCGCGAAAAGCAAGGGGGGTAGGAAAAGCGGAAGAATGACTTCCGGGTTCATAGTAAAGACAGGAACTTCGGGGACGAATGACAAACCCGCGACGAACAACAAGAGGAGCACGGGATAGGGAAGACGCGTGATCTCGCCTATCCACACCGAAACAATCGTCACCAGAATAAGCGCTAGAACCATCACCAGCGTTGGCATCTACTTCCCTCCCCTAAACGCAAAGCGTAAAAGTTACCTCAAGTCAGCTTTCTCTCATTATCCCCGAAGCCTCTACGAGGTTCCTAGGAGCCGCGCCACTGCCGGCCGCATTAGACTGTGAATGTAGCCGAATCCGCCAACTGCATCACGAGAGGAAATCCATGGACGTTACTCTTCCATCGGTCACCGGTTCTTTCGGGGAAACTCCCCAACTGACCTTTCCCGATTCAGAAGCCCCGCGAGGCCTCCACATCAAGGTCGTCGAAGAGGGAACGGGGCCCGCGGTACAGGCTGGCCACGAGATCGAAGTGAACTACCTCGGGCAAATCTGGCGCGGTCGCGTCTTCGATTCGTCATTCCGCCGTGGTCAAACGACGTCCTTCCCCATTGGCGTGGGCATGGTTATCAAGGGATGGGATCAAACGCTCGTGGGCAAAAACGTCGGTTCGCGCCTGCTCATCTCCGTTCCGCCGGAGAAAGGCTATGGCAAAAGGGGAAACTCCCGCGCGGGAATCCGGGGAACCGACACCTTGGTTTTCGTCGTCGATCTCGTCTCCGTTCGCTGAAACAACTGAGTCTGCACTAACCCCCGCCGACGAACAGGCCCGGTGCCCGGTGCTTACAAAGCTCAGTCACGAGCCTCAATCACGGGCAAGGTCCGGCTGACAAACAGGCTTCCGATACGGATCAAACTCACCCCAAACGAGGGGCTCCGGGAACAATCAGGAACTACTCGGAGGCCAAACTAAGGCTTTGCAAAGAGGCACCGGAGCTAGCGCTGCGGCTGAGACGACGAAAGCGGGGACAGGCCCATAGGCCGTCCCCGCTTCCCATTCGATCCTTTTTCGATCTTTTCAGACCTTGATCATGCGCTGCTTGGCATTCGCATCCGGATCGGTTGTCTTCTCAATCCATCCAGATCGGTTGTCTTCTCAATCGATGAGGCTGTGTAGATCGATTTCGTTCTCAGTCGTCGCTCGCAAGAATCGACAGGACTCGAAGAACCTCAACGTAGATCCAAATCACCGTAACGGTAATGGAAAAACCGACGGTCCAAGCGAACTTCTTGGGAGCGCCGTTCTGCACGGCGTAGCGAACATCTTCCAAATCTCCGATGAGGAAGTACGCGGCAACGCCGATCAAGAACAGGCCCAAAATGAGCCCAAGAGGAATTCCGCCGATGTTGATCGCGGTATCCATTCCACGGAAATCGTCGGCCAAAAGCGTGTTCGCGAGGACCAGGTTGACGATGCTGTAGACGATCGCTGCCACAAGAACGATCATCGCGAACTTCCGCCCCTTCGGTGTGGTGCGAACAGCGCCGCTCTTGAATAGGCCTGCCGCCACCGCAACAACGATGAGGGTTGCCAAGATCGCCTGGAGCGCGATGCCGGGAAAACGCATATTCAAAACGCCGGTTATTGCGCCGAGCGCCACTCCTTCGAGAGCGGCGTAACCGACCGCCAAAGCCGGACTCACCATGGGACGCAGCGCGGCGATGAACGAGACCACAAGTGCTGCGATCGACGTGCCAATGGCAATCCCATTGACGGCGCTCACGCCCATGGGCGCTATGACGAAGGCTGATACGACGGCGCAAATCGTTGTGACGCCGATCAAAAGAAGAGTCTTGATCATCGCATCGTCATACGTCATCGTATCCGGACCCGCGGCCGACCGCTGGAAGGCTCCCTGGGATGCCTCACCGCCGAACTGCTGTTGCGTGTAAGCCTGCGAGGCCGATGCCTGGTCGAAGAACTGGCCGTTAACCGGCTGGCCGTATTGATCGTATTGGACCTGCTGACCGTACTGGGCCTGCTGCCCGTAAGCCACATTCTCGCCGAAATTCGGCGTCGTCGGCTCCCGGAAGTACGGATTCCGGTTCATCACGGGATTGTGAGCCACTGTTTCCTCCTTTAGGGGCAAGCGAATGCTTGTCGCTTTCCCCAACAGTTTAACGGATGGAATGGGCGTCACCTGACACTGTGGCTCCACTCTCAGCACAATCCGTGGGCACTCGTACCCTGCGGCTAGGAAATTCCTGGATTTTCATGAGAAATTGAGAACTGTAGGAACATACACCAGAGGCCCTCACCGGAATACGCCAGTTAGCCCCCCGTACGAACGCTAAGGGGGCCATTAAGCTAGTAGACGACCTAATACCGAAAGGAATTCCATGATTCGAGTCGACAACCTGACTAAGAAATACGGTCGTGTGACCGCGGTCGACCATCTCAGCTTCGAACTCCAGCCTGGGCATGTGACGGGCTTCCTTGGCCCCAACGGATCCGGAAAGTCCACGACGATGCGTTGCATCATGGGACTCGACCGCCCCACCGGAGGAAAATGCACGATTGACGGACGTGAATACGGACAGCTTTCATCACCTTTGACCACGGTAGGCGCGCTCCTGGACGGACACGCATTCCATCCCGGCCGCACCGCCCGCCAACAGCTTATGGTCGTAGCCGACACGCACGGCTTCCCCAAAAAACGAGTCGATCAAGTTCTCGAAATGACGGGCATAGCAAGCGTCGCAGGAAAGCGCCTTAAGGGCTTTTCACTGGGCATGGGCCAGCGGCTCGGCATCGCCACAGCGTTGCTGGGCGACCCAAAAGTTCTAATTTTCGACGAGCCGGTCAATGGCCTGGACCCCGATGGCGTCCGTTGGGTTCGCGAGCTTATGCGAAGCCTGGCCAGCCAGGGACGCACGATCCTCGTCTCCTCGCATTTGATGAGTGAGATGGCCCAGACGGCCGACGATCTCGTGGTGATTGGCCGGGGAAAGCTCATCGCGCAGGGAGACATCAAGCAATTCACCGAGTCTGCGGCCCACATGACGGTCAACGTCGCCGGCCCCGACATCCACACGATCGCAAATACCCTCTCCAGAGCGGGGATCCAATTCGACGAAGGGCATCCAGACGAACGCCACCCCAACGGAATCATCCACATCGCGGGCGGCGACAGGATGCAGATCGGTCATCTTCTCCACGTCGCGAATGTGGAGATCCACGAACTGTCCGAGTCTCACTCCTCGCTCGAGGACGTCTTCATGGAGCTGACGGCCGATCAGGTCGAATACGGTTCCAACAACATGTCGGGCATGCGCGCCGACATGCCCGAACCAGTACCCTCACACGCATTCCAGGGAGAACATCGATGAGTACCCAGACAGTACAACCTCGACAATCCGCAACAGCCAACCCAACCCAACAACGCGGTCCGCTTCCGGAGAACGTGTACAAGAATACGTTCCTCAGGTCACTCCGGTCTGAGATTCGCAAGCTGACGACCTTGAAGTCAACGTGGTACACCCTCAGCATCTGGCTGGCGATGGGAATCCTCATAACCTGGGGAATGACCGCGTCGCTTTCCGACGGAACCGGCAATATCAACGGTGTCAACGTCAAAGGGGAATTCCATCCCATTTTCGTCACCGGATCGTCGCAGCTATACGCCATTTTCGCGATGGTCCTCGGCGCCCTCGCCGTGACCAGCGAATACTCCTCGAATACGATGCGCACCACCATCGTCTCCCAAACGAGCAGGTCGAGGGCCTATAGCGCCAAGATTGCGGGAATCACGGTGGTTCTTGGCATCGCAACCGCCGTCATCATCGTAATCCTCACCGTCATTGCCCTTCTGGCCGGCGGGCTCTCATGGCACGGAGGCGACGGCAACCTTCGCGCGCTTATTTTCTTCTGGCTGGCCTGCGTTCTGACGTCTCTTTTGACGACCGGCGCCGGTTATATATTCCGCTCCACCGCAGGTGCGATCGTCACGGGTTTCGTCACACTCATCCTTTCGCAGCTGCTCATCCTCATTCCCCTCGATTTCTTCAGAGAGACGCTTCCGAAGTACCTTCCGTCGGGCCTCACGGCGGGAATGACGGCTACCGACACCACGAATCCCACCCAGTTTTACGATAATTTGGGCCCGAACCTGGCCGCAGTGTTGTGGTTTGGGTACGTCGTCGTCTTCCTGGTCCTCGGCTTCATTAAATACAAGAAGGCGGACGCTTAAAGCACTCCGCGATCAGCGTTTGGCTCGGCCTCAAAGAAAAACACGAAACACAGATCCCGAAAGAGCAAGCAAGGGGACGACGTCGGATTCTCGCCCGACGTCGTCCCCTTCGTCATCAAAACGATACTGCGCTCAGATATTGGAAGCATCCCACTCGCTCAACTGCCTCCCAAAGCGGCCGTTGCTGCCCCCAAACTCACTCGAATACTGTGCCCCCAGACGGACTCGAACCGACACTGTGCCGATTTTAAGTCGGCTGCCTCTGCCAATTGGGCTATGGGGGCTCTCCCTCATTGTATAGGCTTTATGCCAAAGACGTAGTGTTGCCGAGCAATGCTGGATCATCTGCCGGCCGCCCACCGATTCGGCGTCGTGACTCTTACTTCCGATATATTGTTGTCGAGTATCCGATCAAAGGAGTGACGTGGCAAAACGCATTGGGATCATCTCCAGGTACCGTCAAGCCCTGAAAAGCGAAGCTTTTGCGGGAATCGTGCTGATGGTGGCAGCACTGGCCGCCCTCATCTGGTCGAACTCGCCGTGGCGCGAATCGTACTTCGCGATCTCCGAGAAGAATCTGGGCTTCGATTCGATTCATCTCTCGCTTCCCATAGGCCACTGGGCCTCAGACGGGCTCCTTGCGATTTTCTTTTTCGTCGTCGGGCTCGAACTCAAACAAGAGTTCACGATCGGTTCCCTACGCGATCCTCGAAAAGCGGCCGTCCCCATTCTCGCGGCCGTGTGCGGAATGGCCGGACCCAGCCTCGTGTACGTCGCTCCGCCAGCCGCAACGGG
>CAUSGP010000045.1:0-11131 GCA_963531075.1 uncultured Actinomycetaceae bacterium
GCCGTCGGCGAATCGAAGGCGGCCCTCGACTACGTCGAACTGTTGCCCGGTCCCTTCTGCGGCGATTCGTCTGCCTTGGGCGACGACATTTCGTGGGCGCTCGCAAGAGGAGTCGACGAGATCATCGTGGCCCTCGGCGTACCGGGCGGAATTGGCGACCTCGGTTGGGCAATGATCGCCAGACTCGCCGGCGCCGAGGACCTTTCGGGGCTAAGCGAGGCTCGCAATGGTCAAGCTCCGGCAATGAACGCCCCGGATCTCCAACAGCTCATCGCGCGAGCACGTGAGGCCCTTGGAACGGTGCATTTGAGCGTCGTCGTCGGCGGGCGGCAAAGGCTTCTGGGCATGTCGGGCCTCGCCCGGGCATGGATGCGTGAAGGGCTGAGCCCATCACGGGCGCAAGAAACGGAGCGTAGGCTCGGCGAGGCAGCCGAACGGCTCGTTCGCACGGCCAATGCCGTACCCGGAAGAGATTTGACGGGACGGCCTCTTTCGAGCCGCGGGCCCTACTCCGGCGCGGGGGGAGGGCTTGCCCTCGGCCTGGAGGCGGTCGGCGGCAGGATCGTGCGCCTTAGCGACCTCGTGCATTCCCGCCTGGAAGGGTGGGCCGACGAAGCTGATCTGTGCGTCTACGTGTGCGGCGAGGTAGGAGAGGATCTTCCCGAGGGTCTGCAAGGAGCCATTCGCAGGGCCCAGGAGGAAGGGCTTCCCATCGTCCTCGTCTACGACTCCGGTTCCCTTCGTCGTGGAGAATTAGCCCGATTGGGCCTGAACGCCGCTTACGAAATGCGATCCGAACGTTCATTCGTCGAAAGCGTCGAGACGCCGGAATCCGCCGCGCAGGTTCGAGAACGCCTCGATTCGACGATTCGCGCGGTGTCCAGGACGTGGGGGTGGTGACCTCGGCGTCGGCGGTTCGCCCACAGCGCATACGCCGTTCCACATCAGCGCGGTCTTGGAATGATCCGATCCGGGGAACTACCCTTGATGGGTACATATTCGATTCTCCTTGGAGGGAAAATGTCCGAAATGCTTGACGTGGCGCACAACGTCGTGCTCAGTGACGAGGCTGTCGCCAAAGTGAAGGCCTTGCTCGAGCAGGAAGGGCGCGACGATCTCCGCCTGCGCGTCGCCGTTCAACCCGGTGGGTGCTCCGGGCTCATGTACCAGCTCTATTTCGACGAGCGAGAGCTCGACGGTGACGCTATTCGCGACTTCGGCGGAGTCGAAGTGATCGTCGACAAGATGTCCAAGCCCTACCTTGACGGTGCGACGATCGGCTTTGCTGACAGCATCGATCGTCAAGGTTTCACCATTGACAACCCCAATGCGGCGGGCTCGTGCGCCTGCGGCGACTCTTTCCACTGAGACGGGAGCGCTGAATGTCGCGTCGAAAGATCATTGCCGCATGTGTGGCCTCGCTTGCACTGTCTCTTTCAGCGTGCGGCTCTTCCGATGACAAAAGCTCTGACGACAAGGTGTCCAAGGCTTCATCTTCCAGCACGCATTCGGGCGATAAGAGTTCCGCTCCGGGCGGTAAGACTTCCGCTTCCGGAGATAAGAATGCCCTTTCGTTGGACGTCAAGGGAAAAGTGCCGGTCATCAAGTTTCCTCAGGGTGATGCTCCGAAAGATCTGACCGTGATCGTCCTTGAGGAAGGGAAGGGAGCGACGATCACCGAGGAGGATCTCGTTGTCGCCGACTATGTCGGCCAAGTGTGGGGCAAAAGTGAGCCTTTCGATTCGTCCTTCAAACGAGGCACCCCTCTCATGACACAACTCAGCGGAGTCGTCAAAGGGTGGGCGAAAGGGCTGGCAGGCCATAAGGTCGGCGCCAAACTGCTCGTGACGATTCCGCCATCGCTCGGTTACGGTCAGACCGGCCAGCCGGAAGCGGGCATCGGCAAAAACGACGTCATAACGTTCTACATCGACGTCCACCAAGCGTCGAACAAGCAGACTGCGGGCCAAGCGAATGCACGCGACAAGATGGACGTGGCAAAACTTCCGATAACCATCCAGGGAGCGAAGGGCTCGCCCGTCACCGGATTGAAGGTCAAAGACACGTCGGCCAAGATTTCGAAAAAATCGGTCTCCGTCATCGCGAAGGGGAATGGCCCGAAGGTCGGAAAGAGTGGGACGATCACCGTCGCTTATGCCGCGATCGCTCCCAACGGTGAGAATTTCGAGACGACGTGGGGAGCGCAAGGGCAGGGTCCCCAATTCATTCCCATCGGAAACGGCACCGTCTTCGATAGCTTGGTGGGAACACCCGTCGGTTCTCGCGCATTCATAACCGTTCCTGCCGTCACCGGCGATGGCCAAAGGCCTTCGACACCGGCGATGTACGCGGTGGTTGATATCCTGGGATACGTCCGAGAGGGCGACAATCCGCAACAAACAGGCAAGTAATCGCAGATAGGCGTCGCAATAGGCGGCAATAACCGCCGAAAGAAACGCTAAAGGGGGCGAGATCTTTTCGATCTCGTCCCCTTTTCTGGCACCGCTGCTCCCTTCATTTTCCGCGATCGGAGAATACCCGCGTTGCGGGCACGTCGGGAGTCTTGCCAGTGCGAATGTCAGCGAACGATGAGACCGGGAGCCTGAGCCTTCGCGGCTTCGAGGCGCTCGGCCACATTCGCCCAATTGGCGATGTTCCAGATGGCCTTGACGTAATCGGCCTTGACATTGAGGTAGTCGAGGTAGAAAGCGTGCTCCCACATGTCGACCATAAAGAGCGGGATGATTCCTGCGGGAACATTCGCCTGCTGATCGAAGAGCTGGAAGACGACGAGCTTGCCCGAGATCGAGTCATAGGCGAGCACAGCCCATCCCGATCCCTGGATTCCGGTTGCCGCGGCGGTGAAGTGGGCGACGAACTTGTCGAAGGAGCCGAAGGAATCCTTGATGGCCTCGGCGAGTTCGCCCTCGGGTTGGCCGCCGCCGTCGGGGGAAAGGTTGGTCCAGAAGATCGAATGGTTGGTGTGACCGCCTAGATTGAATGCGAGATCCTTGGAGAACTGGTTCACCTTCGAAAGATCGCCGGCCTCGCGTGCGGCTTCGAGGTTGGCGAGCGCAGCGTTTGCGCCGGTGACATAGGCAGCGTGATGGCGGTCGTGGTGGAGCTCCATGATCTTGGCGGAAATATGAGGCTCGAGGGCTGCGACATCGTAGGGCAACTCGGGAAGGGTGTAGGTCATTGTTCCTCCGGTGGGTGCCGCTGTGGGCGGCGTCAGTGGTTACGAAGAACCGGTTTTTCTGATGTTTTCAAGTATAGGGACGTTGGTCCGCCTGTGGTAGGGACGGCTTTCGTCCGAGGGCGAAACCCGAATGGGCGACGCAGACGCGATGCGAGCCGGTACGGTCGAAATCCGGACGCGCGCTGCGCACGTTAAGCCAGAGAAGCCGGAGCTTTGATGTAAGCCAGTAGGATGCGGGCGATCAAATGGGAATCGAACGGGAATGGCGAGGAGGCGCAAAGGTGAAGGGACGTGAAGGCGGAGACCGGTGTAAAGGCGAGGTGACGTGAAGATGAAGACCGGCGTATCCCATTCGCTACAATTGCCTGTGTTGCCCGAACATCGACCACGGAGGACGTCATGAGCGAACGGAGCACTTCCACCGCAACCAGAGAACTAGATTCTTCGAATAATGAACGGAAGACATCGATTCTGGTCTACTCTGACGATTCCAGCACGAGGAATGAAATTCGTGCGGCCGTGGGCCGCCGGGCGGCGGTGGGACTTCCTGAGATCGACTGGAAGGAAGTGGCCACCCCGGACGCCCTTATGCTTCAGGTCCGCGAAGGCGGTCATTCTCTCATGATTCTTGACGCCGAAGCTCCCAAGCTGGGCGGCATGGGGTTGGGAAAGATGGTTCACGACGAAGTCGATCCGTCTCTTCCCTTCATCCTCCTCATCGCACGTCCTCAAGATGAGTGGCTGGCCAGATGGTCCGGGGCGGCTCGAACTTTGATCTACCCCATCGATCCGCGCAAGCTTTCGGCGACGGTCGCCGAGCTTTTGAATGCCGAGGAGAAAAATTAGTGTCGCTCACCACTTGGTCCGATGTCATCAGCCGGCTTATCAGCGGTGAGGACCTGACCCGCGAGGAGTCCGCGTGGGCGGTCAATCAAGCGATGGACGGGGCAGCAACCTCGGCCCAGTTGGCAGGTTTTCTCACGGCGCTCGCTACCAAAGGCGAAACGCCGACGGAGATTAGAGGCATGGCTGAGGCCATGGTTTCCCATGCGCTTCCGGTCGATGTCGAAGGCGAGGTCCTCGATATCGTGGGCACCGGCGGAGACCGTCTGCAGCCTTTCAACATTTCCACCATGGCGGCGATCGTCATCGCCGCAGCGGGAATTCCGGTGGTTAAACATGGAAATAGGGCGTCCTCGTCGGCATCGGGCTCGGCCGATTGCCTTGAATCCCTCGGGGTCAATCTTGAGCTTTCGGGTGCCGACGTCGCTCGCATTTTCGCTAAGTTGGGCATCACGTTTATTTTCGCCAATGTCTTCCATCCGGCGATGCGCTTCGTCGCGCCTACGCGCCGCGAGTTAGGGGTTGCCACGGCCTTCAACATCTTGGGGCCTCTGACGAATCCGGCGCGTCCCGCCGTTTCGGTCATCGGCGTATCTCGCCCCGATTACGCCGAGTTGGTGGCGGGTGTTCTCGCCGAGCGCGGATCGCGCGGGCTCGTCGTCAGGGGAAGAGACAACGGCATGGACGAGTTGTCCTCCGTTACCGTCAACGAGGTGTGGCAGATCGACGGCGGCGGGGTGACGCGTCAGCAGTTTGACGCCGTTTCTGAGCTCGGTCTGGCCGCCGCGACGGTCGAGGATCTGCGCGGCGGAGATCCGGATTTCAATGCAAAAGTAGCTCGCGCGGTGCTGGAGGGAGAGCCGGGGCCGGTGCGCGAGGCCGTGCTGCTCAACGCTGCCGGAGCTTTCGTCGCCGCGGGGACGCTTCCGGGAACGGCGGAAGCGGGGGCATCTTTCGCCGAACGCATGCGTGCGGGGATGAAAATAGCGGCCGACACGGTCGATTCGGGCGCCGCAGCTCGTCTTCTCGACAGGTGGATCGCCTTGTCGAACGGACGGGCCTGAAGAGCCCAAGCTTTGAGAAATCTCGGATCCGGGGTTTCATTCCTCGTCGGTCCCGGGAAGCGAATATCTGAATGCACTGGCTCTGGGCGTGGCGAGCGGTCTTTCGCCGTCGAGGGACAACAGGCGGACATTCGGCTTCCACAACCAGGTGGCCAACAGCTCGGTTTCCTCGACCGAGGCCGCATCCCCGGGTGCGCGCGGTTGAGGGGCCCGGCACGTCGAGGCGAGGAGTTCTTCGGCTGAAGTTCGCGGATCCTCGCTCCCGGGGCAGCGGGATGCCCCGGCCAGGCGTCCCCACCGGATAACGGCGACCTCCCATGAGCCGTCCTCTTGACGTTGCGTGGCGACGATCTGCCGCGCTTCGAGCAGGGGGAGGACGCGTTCGCGACGTTTTGCGGCATTGAGCACGCAGCGCAGACGGTCGCGTTCGGTTGCCGTCTGTTCGAATCTCTCGGCTGAGGCAAGGTTTGCCAGCCTTTCCATGGTGCGTTTCCACAGTCCGTCGAGTTGCCCGCCGATGGTGGCCTGCGCCGTTGGCAAGGACGGGGCGTCTGGATTGCCGGGTATGACGCAGGGGGCGGAACAGCGCTCCATGGTCAGCAGGTGGCACGGCCCCTTGCCCGGGATCGGATCCGCGGGAAGGCGCGCCGTACATGTCCTCAGGCGAGCGTCGTCAGCCACGAGCTCCGCCGCCTGCTTCGCTGCTTTATATGAGCCGAAGGGACCGAGGGCGTGCGCCGTTTCGTCCATGGAAATTGAGACGGTCGCCTTGAGCCTGGGATGCGGTTCGTCCGTCAAGATGAGCCACGGACGTTTGTCAGGACGTCGTGACCGCAGGTTGTACGGGGGATCGAATTCGGCTATCTGGCGCAGCTCCAGCACTCTCGCTTCCAGCACAGTCGAGGTTTCGGTCACTTCTACGCCTTCGGCCAGATCAACCATTTCAGCCATGCGTTTTCGAGTCTCGGCGGCCGTGAAATATTGGCGCACTCGCGAGCGGAGATTGACCGAGGTTCCCACGTAGAGAACGTCGCCGGACGGACCGATGAACCGGTAGACGCCGGGAGAACGGGCGATTCCCTCGGCCAAATGCACTTTGCGACGGCGCGCCTGAGGAACCGGGTCGGCCGCTGTCGCGAGATCTTCGAGGTGAGTCACGCCGAGCGGGCCAAGCCTGCTGAGCATCGTGTGCAAGACGTCGACGGTGGCGCGAGCGTCGTCGAGGGCCCGATGGCTCGGGGGCGTTGCGGCTCCGCAGATTCCCGCCAGTGTCGACAGTTTGAGGTTGGGAGCTTCGTCTTTCGTGAAAGTTCGTCTGGCCAGCTTCACGGTATCGAGCACTTTGACGCTTGGCCATGCGTAGTCCGCCGCGGCGAATGCGGCTTTGAGGTGGCCGACGTCGAACCGAGCGTTGTGCGCCACGACGACGCTTTCGGGTCCTGCCCGGAGAAACTCGATAAGGGAGGGGATGACGGCGGCAATCCTCGGCGCTCGGGCCACCATCGCCGTCGTGATTCCCGTCAGCGAAGAGATGAACGCGGGTATCGGCTGTCCCGGGTTGACGAGCGTCGAAAATTCGCCGATGGTCTCGCCTCCGCGAACTTTGACAGCCCCGATCTCGGTGATCGATTCGGGTCCCGGTTTGCCGCCTGTGGTTTCCAAATCGATGACGATGAACGTAACGTCTTCTAGCGGAGTGCCGAGATCGTCGAAGGAAAGCTGGCCGATCGGCCCGCGCCCGTCAAGATCGAGGCGCGTTCCCGGCGGCGAGTCGGTCGATGTCATACGCCGATCCTACTGCCGGCCTCCGACACGCAATCGATTGGCGGGGCTAGGTGAAAGGCGGATGCATTGGCCCGCGCCCGTCAAAGTCTTGCTCCGTCGTCGAAGGGGTCGGTGTCTTCCGAGCGGGGCGAAGCCAGGAATGCCGCGGCGCCCGCGCACACGAATCCGGCTGCTCCCCACGCGAAAGCCAGAGCGGTGCCACCCGGAGCGACATCGAATGCCGCGAGGACCCCCATGACCAAGAGGGCGGCCGTTGCAACCCACAGCAATTTCGACAGGGGGTGGCCGTGAGGAACGTCGTCGTCAATCGGCATGAGAGTGCCTAATTCCACGACATCGAGCCCGTCTTCGAAATCCGGATCCTCGTCGTCGGGCGCGCGCCAATCTCTTGGGCCCATATGCAGATCCGCAACCACTTCCGGCTCTTCGAAGCCGTTGAGGGCGAGCTCCTCCGATGGTTCGCCTTCGAAGCCGTCGAGGGCGAATGGCTCGCCAGGGTCCACGATATCGCTCAGTTCAGCGACGATATCCTCCCATCGCTTATCGAGGTCGTCGCCGTAGTCGGCATTTTCACGTGCCATCTCGTCGGTCATGCTCTTAAGCATACTCATGCGTAGAATGGGGCGTGTGCGTGCCTGCGCACGCAGAACCAAGCAAAGAAAGGCTCATGATGACTGTTCGTCGCGTCGCACTGCTGACTGCCGGCGGTTTCGCCCCGTGTCTATCCTCCGCCGTGGGCGGACTCATCCAGCGCTACACCGAGCTTGCGCCGGATGTGGAAATCATCGCTTATCAGTACGGATACCACGGTCTGTTGACCGGCAACTACATCGTCGTCGACGACGAAGCGCGCCGCAGCGCCCACATTCTTTCTCGTTTCGGCGGATCGCCGATCGGAAACTCGCGTGTCAAGCTGACCAACGCGAAGAACCTGGTCGAGCGCGGCCTCGTGAAGGAAGGCGAAGATCCCTTGCAGGTGGCAGCCGAACGCTTGCGCACCGACGGGGTGGACGTGCTCCACACGATCGGCGGAGACGACACCAACACGACCGCCGCCGATTTGGCCGCCTATCTCAAGGAACATGACTACGATCTCACGGTGGTCGGCCTTCCCAAGACAATCGACAATGACATCGTGCCGATCCGTCAGTCCCTAGGGGCGTGGACCGCCGCCGAGGAAGCGTCTGGATTCGCCCAGCATGTCATTGGTGAGCATCGATCGAATCCCCGAATGCTCATCGTCCACGAGGTCATGGGCCGCAACTGCGGCTACCTCACCGCCCAGTCCGCGCAGTACTATCACACCTGGGTCACCGAGCAGGAGTGGGCGCCCGCCCTCGGTTTGTCGAAGGAACGATGGGACGTGCACGCTGTCTACCTGCCCGAGCTGTCCATCGACATTGACGGGGAGGCCAAGCGCCTGCGCGGCATCATGGATGAGATCGGCAACGTCAACATCTTCCTGTCCGAGGGCGCTGGCGTCGATGAGATTATTGCCGAGAAGGAAGCCGCGGGCGAAGAAGTTGAACGCGATCCGTTCGGTCACGTCAAACTCGACACCATCAACCCCGGTCAGTGGTTCGCCAAACAGTTCGCCGAGCGCATCGGCGCCGAGAAGGTCATGGTTCAAAAGTCGGGATACTATTCGCGCGCATGGCATTCAAACGAGGACGATTTCGCTCTCATCGGCTCAATGGTCGATATGGCAGTCGATTGCGCTCTCGAAGGCAAGCCCGGTGTGATCGGCGAGGACGAGGAGAACGGCAACGAGCTCTCCTGTATCGCCTTCCCGCGTATTAAGGGCCACAAGGCCTTCGACGTTTCCCAGCAGTGGTTCGCCAATCTTATGGGAGCCATTGGGCAGGAGTTCACAGCTCGCTAACCGACTGATCGCTTTTTATTCGCTCAGGCGCCGGTCACCACGACACGTGGGTGGCCGGCGTCATTCACGTGGCCAGCGCCTGGGACTGTATGCTGGTCCGCATGTCCGACACCCCAGATTCGATCGAAGCTTTGAGCTCGTGGCGCGCGCTTCCCGCTGAGCATCAACCGCAGTGGCCCGACGAGGACCGGTTGAACTCCGTCGTCGACTATTTGCGGACGCTGCCGCCTCTCGTCTTTGCCGGTGAAACCGACCAGCTGCTGCAGAAAATGGCGGCGGCCTCCCACGGCCGGGCATTTGTGCTCATGGGTGGGGACTGCGCCGAGTCTTTCGCCGAATCGACGGCGGATCGAATTCGGGCCAAGATCAGAACGATCCTCCAGATGGCCGTCGTCTTGACCTACGGTTCTTCCGTGCCCGTCGTCAAGATCGGACGCATGGCGGGCCAGTACTCCAAACCGCGTTCGTCCCCCACGGAAATCCAAAATGGGCGCGAGCTTCCCTCATACTTTGGGGATGCGGTCAACGGGTATGAGTTCACGGCTGAATCTCGCGAGCCCGATCCGCGCCGGCTCATTGAGGCATACCAGCGTTCCGTTGCCACCCTCAATCTCATTCGTGCCTTCACGCAGGGCGGCTTCGCGGATCTTTCGAAAGTCCACGAGTGGAATCAGGGTTTCGTCGCCAATCCCGCCTATGCGCGCTACGAAGCGGTCGCCACCGAAATCGATCGCGCCATGCGTTTTATGAAGGCTGCGGGAGTCGACGACGAATCGCTGCGCGCCGTCGACTTCTATTCAGCCCATGAAGCTCTTATTCTTCCCTATGAAGATTCGCTCACCCGAATAGACTCGCGTACAGGGAGGCTTTATAACTTCTGGGCGCATTTCCTGTGGATCGGTGAACGCACCCGTCAGATCGGCGGGGCTCACGTGGATATGCTCTCTAAAGCTGCCAATCCCATAGGGGTCAAATTGGGGCCGACCGCAACTCCTAGCGAGGTTATCGCCCTCATGGACAAGCTCAACCCCGATGGTGTGGCCGGACGCCTGACGTTCATTAGCCGCATGGGGGCCAACATGGTAGGCGAATGCCTGCCGGCCCTCGTGGAGGCCGTGCGCAAAGACGGGCGCCCCGTCACCTGGGTGACCGACCCCATGCACGGGAACACGATTTCCGTATCGAACGGCATGAAAACGCGACGTCTCGGAGATATCCTCACCGAAATCAAGGGCTTTTTTGCCGTCCACGAGGAATTGGGAACCCACCCCGGCGGCATCCACGTTGAGCTGACAGGCGACGACGTGACCGAAGTGCTCGGAGGTGCGGAAGAAGTCGTGGAAGATACGCTCGGAGAACGCTACCGGACCCTCGTCGATCCCCGGCTAAACCACCAGCAGTCTTTGGAAATGGCCTTCCTCGTGGCCGAAATGCTGCGCGACGTCCACCTGTAAGTCCGATGCGCCAGGCTCATGGACGCAAGCCCGCCCCCTAGATGGGAGGACGTCAGATCGATCTGCATGGCAACTTCGGCTTACATGACCGTGATCATGACGGTTGAGCCCGTGCGGGCCTTCCTCCCGGACGTCGGGAACTGAAGTCTCACGGTGCCTGTGTCAAACACCCCGAACAATTTGCTCTTTCTTACCGAAAAGCCGGCGGATTTCAGATTGGATTCAGCCTCGTGGCCGGTTTGCCCGACAACGTCGGGCACCTCGGCGAATCCGTTGCCGGTGGAGACCTTGATCGTGATCGAGTCGCCGCTGTAGAGGGTCCCATCGCTTGGGTCTTGAGAAATGACCTGATCCTTGGCAACCGAGTCCGAGGTTTCCTCCTCGACCGAGACTTTCAGCCCTAGTTCTTCGAGTTTGGCGACGGCGTCGTTCCTCCACCAACCGACCACCTTGGGCACGTCAATCGGCTTGCGCCCCTTGGAAAGGGTGATCTTGACCTTGGAATCGTGGGCGAGCGACGCTCCGGGCTTCGCCGATTGGGAGATGACCCTGCCCTTTTTGACGCTTTCCGAGTATCGGGATTTCACATCGTAGGTCAAGCGGGCTTTACGAAGCGCCTCTCGGGCCTCCTTCTCCGTTTTGCCCAGCACATCGGGGACCTTCACCTTTTCGATGCCGAGCGAAACGGTCACCGTGATTGTCGAGGAAGGATGGATACTCGTTCCAGGATCGGGGTCGGTGGAAATGACGACGCCGGAGGGAACAGAGTCCGAGTACGCCTCAGTCTTCTTCGAGGTCAGCCCCTTCGACGAGAGAACCTTGGTGGCCTCTTTATAGTTTCTCCCCGTTATCTTCGGCACATCCACACGTTGGCCGGGGCCGGCCATGAAGTACCAGCCTGTCA
>CAUSGP010000046.1:0-10961 GCA_963531075.1 uncultured Actinomycetaceae bacterium
GACGTCGATCTGCGAGTTTTCGACCAGGTTGTCGATATTCTGCCCAGCGGCATGGTCAAGGTAGCCGAATCGGGCGTGCGAGGACCTCAAGACGTTCTCAACTACGCTCGCAGCGGTGCGAATGCGGTTCTCGTCGGCGAGGCGCTCGTGACCTCCGGGGATCCACGGTCAGCCATTGGTGACATGGTTGCCGTGGGGCATCACCCGTCACTTGATACAAGGGAGAGATAAGTGAATCAGCAGCTCGGTACGGTTCAAGGCCCGTTCTTTGGCGACTTCGGAGGACGATACGTTCCCGAGGCGCTCGTGGCGGCTTTGGACGATCTTTCGTCCGCCTGGGAGCGGCTCAAAGACGATCCTGATTTCCGGTCTGAACTCGATCGCCTAGGCCGCACGTATTCCGGGCGCCCGTCGATTATCACCGAGGCGCCGAAATTTGCCCGCCATGCCGGCGGAGCGCGCATCATCCTCAAACGCGAAGACCTCAACCACACGGGCTCGCACAAGATCAACAACGTGCTTGGCCAGGCGCTCCTCACCCGCGCCGTCGGCAAGACGCGCGTCATAGCGGAAACCGGTGCGGGCCAGCACGGTGTCGCCACGGCCACGGCCGCGGCTTTGCTGGGCCTGGAATGCACCATTTACATGGGCGCCGAGGATGTGCGGCGTCAGGCGCTCAACGTGGCAAGGATGGAGTTGCTCGGAACGAAAGTAATATCCGTCACATCTGGGTCCGCGACCCTCAAAGACGCTATTAACGAGGCGTTCCGCGATTGGGTGACGAACGTGGACACGACGAACTACATTTTCGGCACGGCCGCCGGCCCGCACCCGTTTCCCACGCTCGTGCGCGATTTGCAGAAGGTCATCGGGGAAGAGGCCAGGGCGCAGGTGCTCGAACTCACCGGCGGGCTTCCCGACGTCGCAATCGCGTGCGTGGGCGGCGGGTCGAATGCGATTGGGCTGTTCAACGCCTTTCTCGACGATCCGACGGTTCGGCTGCTTGGCTGCGAAGCGGGAGGGTCCGGAGTCGCTTCAGGAAAGACGGCCGCGACGATCAACGCCGGTTCCCTTGGCATATTCCAGGGGTCGCTGAGCTATCTCATGCAGGACGAAGACGGCCAGACCGTCGAGTCCCACTCGATTTCGGCCGGACTTGACTATCCCGGCGTTGGCCCGGAACACGCTTGGCTTTCTTCCATCGGCAGAGCCGAATACCGGCCTATCGACGACGCCGCCGCCATGGAGGCCTTCCGGCTTCTAAGCCGAGAGGAAGGGATCATCCCCGCTATCGAATCTGCCCATGCACTGGCGGGAGCGTTGCAGATCGGAAAAGAGGCGGAGGAAGCGGGAAGCAGACCGCCCACCATTCTGGTCTCTCTTTCAGGCAGGGGAGACAAAGACGTGCAAACAGCCATGGACTATTTCGGCATCGAAGGCAAAGGGGAGACGCTGTGAGGGTGGGAGAGGCTATAGACGCGGCCAAAAACCGGGGCGGTGCGGCGTTCGTCGGCTACTTGCCGGTGGGGTTTCCCGATCTTGCGGGTTCGATCGCCGCGGCCAGAGAACTCGGGGCGGCGGGAGCCGATATCGTCGAAGTGGGCGTGCCTTACTCGGATCCGTCAATGGACGGCGGGGTCATTCAGAAGGCGACAAATATTGCCCTCAAGGGCGGAACCCGGGTCGCGGACGCCTTCACAATGGTCGAGGCGATAGCCGACGCCGGAGCGGTTCCCCTGGTTATGACCTACTTCAACCTCGTCTACCGATACGGCGTCGGCCGTTTCGCCGACGATCTTGCTTCAGCGGGCGGGGCGGGCCTCATCACACCCGATTTGACGCCGGATCACGCCGATGAGTGGATCGATGCTTCCAATCGGCACGATCTTGACCGAATCTTCCTCGTCGCGCAGTCGTCACGAAAAGACAGACTGCGCAAAGTGGCGCAAGCTTCTCGCGGTTTTGTCTATGCGGCTTCAACCATGGGAGTGACGGGGGAGCGGGCGAGCCTTGACGAGAGTGCTCGCGATCTCGTTGAGCGCACGAGAGCAGCGGGGGCGGAACGCGTTTGTGTGGGAATAGGTGTGACGACTCCGGCCCACGCATCGGATGTCGCCTCCTACGCCGACGGCGTCATCGTCGGGTCTGCTCTCATCCGCCCCCTCGTGGACGGCGGGCGGGAAGGCTTGCATAACATGAGAACTATCGCGGAGGGCCTGGCCTTCGCTTCGCACGGAGAAAAACAATGAACGTCCTCGCATCCATACCTTCGCCCGCCGTGAACTCGTGGTCCATCGGGCCTTTTGTGCTGCGCGCCTACGCTTTGGCAATCATCTGCGGCATCACAGCCGCATGGTGGATTCTTTCCCGTCGCTATCGAGCCAAGGGCGGGCCCGACGTCATCATCGGTGACCTTCTCTTTTCCATGGTCATCTTCGGGATCATTGGCGGAAGGCTTTACCACGTCCTAACCGAAAATCAGCTCTATTTCGTTGGCGATAAGAATCCTCTGCAAATCTTCGCCGTGTGGAAGGGAGGTCTTGGTATATGGGGTGCCATAGCGCTCGGCGGTTTCGGCGCGTGGCTCGTGGCCAAACGCTACGGTTTGCGCCTCATGCCCATCGGTGACGCCATCGCCCCGGCTCTCCTGGTGGCGCAAGCCATCGGCCGAATCGGCAATTACTTCAATCAGGAGCTGTACGGAAAGCCGACCTCGCTTCCCTGGAGTTTGGAGATCGACGCTCAGCACATCGTGGGCGGCTACCCCGAGGCGACCACTTTTCACCCCACATTCCTCTACGAAATGCTGTGGTGTTTGGCCGGCGCTGTCATACTTGTGCTGTTGGAGAGGCGATTCAAACTCGTCGGTGGACAACTTTTTGCCTGTTACGTCATGTTCTACACCGCCGGCAGGCTATGGATAGAGAGTTTGCGCATCGATGAAGTGAACATGGTTCTGGGCCTTCGGCTCAATATCTGGACCTCTGTCCTCGTCTTCATCGGCGGGCTCATCGCCTTCTTCTTGCTTCGCAGGCGCTTCAAGAACAATCCAGCAGTCAACGACATCTGGGTCAGCGAAAAGGCTCGCCAAAAATTTGTCGAGCGTTTCGGTTCCGAGGAAAACGATCGCCGAAAAGGTTCTGAGAAAAAGGCTGAGGCCCGAAAGGACGAGGACGAAAGCAACCGCGAAGCGCAGGTTGAGGATGAGGAGCGTCCGGCTGGCTCCGGAATTGATCACGACGTCAAAACCGAGAGTTCCGGTCGTGCTCAGGATGACGTCAAAAACAAAACCGAGAGTTCCGGTCGCGCTCAGGATGACGTCAAAAACGGTGCTGCCAAGCGTACGAAAGATCATGTCAAAAATGACACAGGTGAGCATGCCGACATTGTCGAGGGCAACGAGGGCAATAGGGAGAATGCCGACAGCGCGGAAGGCGCCGGAGTTCTCGAGCGAGAGTCTCGTGACGGCGATTCGGACAAACGCGTCGTTGGCAATGACGAAGCATCGTCGACGGCGTAGATAGGAGAACGTAGATTGGAGAGCATCGTCGACGGCGTGATGTCGCGCTCAACGTGGCGTGACTCTAATGCCGTGCCGCTCGCGCTCGGGTAGGCTTTGATACATGCGTAGAGCGAAAATTGTGTGCACTTTAGGCCCGGCGACGAACTCACAGGAAGAAATCCTTGCACTGGCGAGAGCCGGAATGAACGTTGCACGCATCAACGCGTCGCACGGATCCCACGCCGAACACGAAGAACGGATCCAACGTGTTCGCAAGGCGGCTGAGATCACCGGCCAAGCCATCGCCGTTCTCGTCGACCTCCAAGGTCCCAAGATCCGGCTCGGACGTTTTGCCGACGGCCCCCACGAGCTCGCTGTCGGCGACATTTTTTCGATAACCACAGAGGACGTTCCAGGGACCAAGGAATTGGTTTCCACAACTTACAAGGGGCTTCCGGGCGACTGTAAGCCCGGTGATCGGATCCTCATCGATGACGGCAAAGTGGCGGTCCGCGTTCTCGATGTGACGGATACTACCGTTCGCACCGAGGTCATAGTTCCCGGCCCAGTTTCCAACAACAAGGGTGTCAATCTTCCCGGAGTCGCCGTATCGGTCCCCGCGCTTTCCGAAAAGGATCGGGAGGACCTGGAGTGGGGTCTGCAAGTCGGCGCCGACTTCATCGCCCTGTCCTTTGTCCGCACCCCGGGCGACGTCGCCGACGTTCACGAAATCATGGATCGTGTGGGCGTCAAGCGCCCCGTCATCGCCAAGATTGAAAAGCCTCAGGCGGTAGAGAATCTCGAAGACATCGTGAGGGTCTTCGACGGAATCATGGTTGCCCGAGGCGATCTAGGCGTCGAACTGCCCTTGGAGCAGGTTCCCCTTGTGCAAAAGCGTGCCATCTCGCTTGCTCGCAAACGTTCCAAGCCCGTCATCGTCGCCACCCAGGTCTTTGACTCCATGATCGACAATCCGCGTCCCACGCGGGCTGAAGCATCCGATTGCGCCAACGCCGTCATAGACGGCGCCGACGCCGTCATGCTTTCCGGTGAAACCTCGGTTGGAAAGTTCCCGATCGAATGCGTTGAGACGATGTCCTCGGTCATTGAGTACGCCGAAGAACACGGGATGGAACAAATCCCGCTCATCGGCAATCTTCACAAGACGCGCAATGGAGTGATAACTCGTGCTGCCATGGAAATCGGCGAAGCTTTGGGCGTGAAAGACCTCGTTGTATTCACGGAAACCGGCCAAACTGCTCGGCGCGAAGCACGGTTGCGTGCTCGCCTTCCCATCGTCTGTTTCACTCCCGACCCGGAGGTGCGCAATCAGCTTGCTCTCACCTGGGGTTTGACGACGTTCACCGTCCCCCACGTCAAGCATACGGATGACATGGTCGCTCAGGTCGATCATCTTCTGCGAGAGCTCGGCATGGCCGTCGACGGTGACAGGATTGTGGTGGTCGCCGGAATGCCCGCTGGCGAGTCCGGTTCGACGAATACGATCCGAGTCCATAAAATGGGTGAGACGCTTCCTCGGCACAGCTGAGGAACAGGCTCCTGTGGTGGAATTGGCAGACACACCGCACTCAAAATGCGGCGCCTCGTGCGTGCGGGTTCGAGTCCCGCCGGGAGCACCAAGATGGGCGAGCCTATACCAATTCTCGTGCGGCGCCTGACACTCCGGCATTAACGCCCTTTTTGGCCTCTGAAACCGTGAGCGGAGAGTACATCGATCTTCTTTGGCGAAAGGCGTCCGCCCACGAGGGCGGGCGTTGCTCTTGTCACGGCGAGTGAATACGGCAGTGTGCTGATCCAGCTTCGCAAAGGTGTACTGGAATATTGCGTATTGGCTCTCCAGCGAGGCGCGTCAAGTTACGGCACAGATCTCGCCAGACGTCTCAGGCAGCACAGAGTGCCGTTAGCGGCCGGAAGCTGGAAGCAGTGCGCTACTTCGCTGTTTTCCAACTTCAGTTAAAAAACGCCACTTTATGCGAAGTATCGCGCTAGTATAGACGCGTTAGGAAATCAAGCTGGAGGCCTCTAGTCGAAGGAGACATTCACATGGCAAACGATGTTGAGTCGGGAACTGAGGAGTCCTCGACTCAAGGTGCGGCGTACCGTGCTCTGGTTGTCGAAGACGAAGCTCTCATCCGGCTGGATATAGCCGAGACTCTGGAGGAAGCAGGTTTCGATGTCGTCGGGCAGGCGGGCGACGGCGAGAAGGCCATAGAACTCGCTGACGAGCTCGAACCTGACCTCGTTGTTATGGACGTGAAGATGCCTGGAATGGACGGAATTACGGCGGCGGAGAAAATATTGGCGACCAAAAGATGTGCCATGGTCATGCTCACCGCCTTCTCACAGAGCGAGCTCGTCGAACGTGCGCGTGACGCCGGCGCGATGGCCTATGTCGTCAAGCCTTTCACCCCTGCCGATCTCATTCCCGCCGTTGAGATCGCGCTTTCGCGAAGCCAGGAAATCCTTGCGCTGGAGAACGAGGTTTCCAGCTTGGCCGAGCAATTCGAAACGCGCAAGAGAGTCGACAGAGCCAAAGGGCTGCTCGAATCGAAGATGGGGTTGACAGAACCTGAAGCTTTCCGATGGATTCAGAAGACGTCGATGGATCGCCGGCTTACGATGCGCGAGGTAGCCGATGCCGTCATCGAACAGGTCGGCGGCCGCAACTGAAGTCTTTTTCGCGGTCTTCCTTCGTCGCTCACTTTTGACGGCCTTCGTTGCACTCAGGCGCGAACGAAAACCACTGACAGCCGGCCGGCCGCGGTGAGCTCGCCGGAGTCATCACGCACATCGACCTGGACGCACATGCTGGAGCGCCCTTTGTGGAGGATTGTTGCTTTGGCCGTCACGTAGCCTTCGGTCATTGAACGCAACTGGCTTACTGACAATTCCGTTCCCACGGGCAACCGGTCTTTCGGAGTGTTGAGCATCGCCAGAATAGAGCCCGCATGCTCAACGAGTACGCCGTTGGCCCCTCCGTGCAAGAGCAACGTACCCTGTCGATTTCCCTCAACCGGCATTCGCATCTCGACCGTCTCGTCGTCAGCGCGAACGAAACTCATCTTCATGCGCGAGGCCAGCTCGCCAAGAGCCCGCTCGCCAAGGTCGTCCAACGTGTGCATGCCGACGATGGTAACACCACCGACCTTTGAGCCATACTCGGCCAGGGGCGGGGCACCTCTTTAAAAGATGCGGTGCAAAGGTCGTGACGTCGCAACCTCTTTTGCGACGTCGGAGGCAAGAAAGCCGCGGGGGAGACAGCGGGAAGACAGTAGAAAGGCAGCGGGGAGGCAGTAGAGTTGTAAGGGTGAAAGACTCGACTCTCCTTCTCATCGATGGGCATTCGCTTGCATTCCGTGCGTTCTACGCGCTGCGCGCCGAGAACTTTGTGACCGACGGGGGCCAGCACACCAACGCCGTCTCGGGTTTCCTCACCACGCTTCTCAAACTCATTGCAGACTATGAGCCCACCCATATCGCTGTCGCCTTCGATTTGCCCGGGGGAACCTTTCGCACCCGCATATACGAGGAATACAAAGGCGGGCGGGCGCAAACCCCCGAAGAGTTTAAAGGCCAGATCGAGCTCATCCAGCAGTCGCTCAATGCGATGGGAATCAGCTGGCTGACGGTCGAAGACTACGAGGCCGACGACATCGTCGCCACACTCTCTCGACGCGGAGCCGACGGCGGCATGCGCGTCTACATATCGTCGGGAGACAAAGATTCGTTTCAGCTCGTAGACGAGCAATGCACGGTTCTCTACCCGATGCCCCGTTCGGAAACTCAGGTTCTCGACGTCGACGGCGTTCTCGCGAAAACCGGGGTGTTGCCTTCTCGATATCGCGATCTTGCGGCGCTTGTGGGGGAAAACGCGGACAATCTTCCCGGCGTTCCGGGCGTTGGTCCGAAAACGGCTGCCAAATGGATCGCCGCTTACGGCGGCGTTGAGCAAATCCTCGCCGAATCGGCCGGAATTAAAGGGAAGGCTGGCGAATCTCTGCGCACACATGCAGATCAAGTCCTGTTGAACATGAAGTTGAACGAGCTCGTGCGCGACCTTCCCATAGTCGAAGACTTGGAGGATCTTCGCCCCATCGGAGTGGACAGGGAGGCTCTGCACAGACTGTTCGACACACTCAATTTCCGCAACCTGCGCAGCCGCGTGTTGGCCGAACTTCCTTCGCGCGACGGCACGAACGGGAACGGTCCGGAGGCAAGCTCTCAGATCGTCGTTTCGCGTGAGCCATTCACCGACTGGGTATCGCAAACCCACGGCCCGTACGGCGTTTTCCTCGTCGATCCCGAGGCGTTGCCAGGAGGAGGCGCGGTGGCGGTGGGAGCGCCCGGGGGAAAGGCGTGGATTCGTCAATGGAAGGACGATGCCGCCGCTCTCGGTGCTTTTTTGGCCGATTCAGACCGCCCCAAAGTCTTTCATGGAGCGAAAGCAGCCGCTCATCTTCTCCGCAAAGCTGACGTTGAACTCGAAGGAGTGAGCCGCGACACTCTGTTGCAGGCGTATCTTCTGCATCCCGATCAGCGAGTCTACGATCTGGACGATCTCGCCGTTCGCTACTTGGGCAGGCAGCTTCATGACGGGCAACAGCCCGCGACGCTTTTTGACGATATTGATTCTGACGGAAGTGCCGCGGCTGCCGCTGCTCTTGTGGATCTTTCGGAGGCCTTCGACGTCGAACTTGCTGAAAGGGGAGAGGACGGGGCGCTGGTCGACCTCGAGATGGCGGTATCTCGCACGCTCGGTCTCATGGAAGATGCGGGAATAGCCGTGGACGAGGATCTCCTTGAGGAATTGCGGCAGGATTTCGACGGACGAGTGGTTGCGGCGGCGCGTTCGGCCTACGATGCGATCGGACGCGAGGTCAACCTATCGAGCCCCAAACAGCTCCAAGAGGTCCTCTTCGATCAGCTCGGCCTTCCGCCGACACGAAAAACGAAATCCGGTCACACCACCAATGCCGATGCACTGGCGGACCTCGCGATAAGCATCGCCGGGCGCGAAGATGACAAGGCGGTTGCCGGCCAGCAATTTCTCGGCTCTCTCCTCGAACATCGCGACGCCATCAAGCTTCGCCAATCCGTCGAGGGGCTGCAACGTTCGGTTCGCAACGGAAGGATACACACGACTTTCCAGCAAACGGCAGCCGCTACGGGCAGGCTGTCCTCGACCGATCCCAACCTTCAAAACATCCATGCACGAACCGTGGAAGGACGCCAAATTCGAGCGGCCTTCGTTCCCGGCGAAGGGTATGAATGGATCATGACGGCGGACTATTCGCAGATTGAAATGCGACTCATGGCCGCCCTTTCGGGCGACGCCGAGCTCATTGAGGCGTTCCGAGAGGGAGCCGATCTGCACACCTACGTCGCCTCTCGCGTTTACGGGGTGCCGGAAGAGAAGGTGACATCGGACGATCGCTCGCACATCAAAGCCATGAGCTACGGTCTTGCCTACGGTCTTTCGGCCTACGGGTTGTCCAAGCAGCTGCGAATCCTGGTGGGTCAGGCACAGGCCCTTATGGATGACTATTTCTCGCGATTCGGCAGGGTCCGCACCTACCTCGACTCGCTCGTCCAAGAAGCTCGCCGTGAAGGTTATACCCAGACGATCCTGGGACGTCGCCGCTACCTTCCCGATCTCAATTCAACCAACCGGCAGGCCCGAGAGGCCGCCGAAAGGATGGCCCTCAACGCACCCATTCAGGGATCGGCTGCGGACATCATCAAGCTGGCGATGGTCGCCGTCGTCGATTCGTTGAAGGGAATGCACTCGCGCGTCCTGCTGCAGGTGCACGACGAACTGGTCTTGGAGATCGCACCGGGAGAGCGCGAGGCGGTCGAGGCGATCGTGCGGCAAGAGATGTCCGGTGCCGTCGAATTGCCAGTTCCGCTTTCCGTCGGCATAGGCGTTGGCTCCTCCTGGCGCGAAGCCGCTCACTGACGCCGCTATCGGAGCTTTCCTCGCACGATGAGCGTCCCGGGAATCCAGGGAGATCGTTCGGGACCCCAACCGCCCCACACCGTCGTTCGCCCCTCTGGCCACTCGGGCTCCCACATTCCTTCGATCGAAAAACCGGCACATGCGAGGCCGTTCACGTGCTCGCTCAGCGTGTGGTGGTACTCGACGTAAAGAAGTTCTCCGTCGCTTTGGCGTTCCACGTAAGGGGCGGTGGCAAAGTATGGCGTGGTGACCGTCATGTCGTGTCTTGTCGGCGAATCGGGGAACATCCATCGCACAGGGTGGGGAGCCGAGTAGGCGAAAATGCCGCCTGGAACGAGGACATTCGCAACGCCTGTGAACAAAGCTTTGAGGTCGCTGACAAAGGGTATGACGCCAAAACTCGTGACAACCGCATCGAAGGAATCCTTGGCGAAGGGCAAGCGAAGTCCGTCTGCGGCGATGAGAGGGATCTCAGTTCTGGTTGAGCGATTGATGGCGGCGGCTTCGGCCAGCATGCCGGGGGAGATGTCGGTCGCCACGACTCGGGCACCCAGGCCCGCTAGATATCTCGAACATTGAGCGGCGCCAGCGCCGATTTCGAGTATTCGAGCGTTGTTTAGCTCACGTGGGTCGCCGAGCACAAAGGCCTCCGCCTCATTCAGACCTTCTGGGCCCCACACGAAATCGCTCTCACCCAGAACATCGCCGTGCTCAGCCCGGTACTCGGCCGCATTGAGCGTCCACCAACGCGAGTGTGCGACGTCGGGACGTTCGTCCGGTTCCAGTGGTTCTCTGCCCACCCACATGTTCTTCTCCTCAAGCTCACAAACCCCGGTCTTGAGCCGATTGCGGCTTCCGATCCGGTAATCCGCGTCATGACGCCACAAAGCGCTTGCGCGGCAGAGTTTCGTCCCGTAGACTCTGGACTTGGTGTGGGCTTTCCACGTCGTATTTATCCATATTTCTACAATTGTCCGTATCGGAGTCATTATTTCATGACCGCAAACACCTCCGCCTCATTACCCGAGGTCGCAATCAACGACATCGGGTCAGAGGAAGACCTTATCGCCGCCGTTGATGCCACGATCAAATACTTCAACGACGGCGACATAATCGAAGGAACTGTCGTCAAAGTTGATCACGACGAAGTTCTTCTCGATGTCGGCTACAAGACGGAAGGGGTCATCCCTTCGAAGGAACTGTCGATCAAGCACGACATCAACCCCGATGAGGTCGTCAACGTCGGGGACCAGGTCGAAGCGCTTGTCCTCCAAAAGGAAGACAAGGAAGGCCGTCTGCTCCTTTCGAAGAAGCGTGCGCAGTACGAGCGTGCATGGTCGCAAATCGAAGCGGTCAAGGAAGCCGACGGTGTCGTCACCGGTACGGTCATCGAAGTCGTCAAGGGCGGCCTCATCCTTGACATCGGTCTGCGCGGATTCCTGCCCGCCTCGCTCGTCGAAATGCGTCGCGTCCGCGATCTCC
>CAUSGP010000047.1:0-10931 GCA_963531075.1 uncultured Actinomycetaceae bacterium
CCAACACAGAGGCCCGTGACCCGACACTAGGCACAAACGTCCCCTGCGAGCCATGTGTGTAATGCGAACTTTGCAACGACGCACCACCCCCACCAGGAACACCTGCGCTATGACCACCGGCCGAGCCAGCATCCCCGCCCGGCGTATACCACTGCGTAGCCGACCTCCTCGGCCCTACTGGCTGGATAGTATCGACGGACCTGCCACCACCAGACGAGTCCCCCTCAACAAACTTCTTACGCACCCCATTCGAATCAAAATGCTTGTCAATACGCTCAAACGTCGCAGGCGCACCCTTCCTCAACGCCTCACGCACCTTCGGCTGAAACGGCAACCCCGCAATAGCAGCATCCGTCTTAGCACGCAACGTATGCAACGCCTGAACCGCGCGCCTCTCAAACTCGGCATGGACCTGCTTACGCTGCTCCTCTATATCGGCTGCAACTCCAGCCCCACCGACCGGACTAGTCACCTTTCCGAATCCCTGAACGATGTCTAGATCTTTGTTCGCCTTGCCAAGTTTTGCTTGGATGTCGGCGCTTTCGTTTTTCGCGTCAATGCCGCCTTGCATGGCCTCTTGACGGACCTTGATCAGCTGCCCGATCCCTCCGGCATGGCTTTTGAGGTCTTTAGCCAAACTGTCAAGCTTGGCACTGACCCTGTCAGCCGTTGTCCCTTCCAGTCCAAGATCGCCGGCAACCCGCTCATTAATCCCGGCAATCTCATCAAGAGCGATGCGCACATCCTCCAGACTCGAATTGGCATGCTGGATCGCCGACGTATCCCACGACTCGATCCCATGAAGCCTATCAGCATTCGGAGTAGCCATCAGCCTTCTCCCCCCTTCTTCGACGAGCCAGACGGGCTCTTACTCGATGAGTCGCCCTTGGTTGACGAGCCCTTGCCAGAGCTACCGTTGCCGGAACCACCCTTGCCAGACGAGCCGGACTTATTCTTGGCCGTCGCCCCCAGGCCGGCCGGCCCCGTGACCATAGCAGTGAAAGCCGTAGCGATAGCCTCCATCTGACTCGATGTCGAATACTCGTACTTCGCATCAAGGTCGTCAAGATCCTTCAAATACGCCTGCCGCTCGTTATCATCAATATGCTCAAAATCCACCAGCGACTGCCGCAAGTCAGCAATAACGGCTTTCTGCCGCCGCGACGTCGCCTTCATCTCCTCATCAATGGCCACAAGAGAAGCATCCAACGGCAGCCTGAACTGATCGAGCTCATTGACACCCGACCACTGCTCACCACCAGACAAGGATCCGCTCCCAGAACTCCTGTCAACACCAAGGGCGAACAACATCTGGGCGGCTTGGAACTTGTCACCCCCTGCGTGCAACTGCTGTATTTGATGCCTGAATTTGCCTGGATCTAGTTTGAAGATAGCCACGTAATCATCCTCCCCCTCGAATCTTACACGTCACAGATGTAATGGTGGCTACACCAAGAAAAACCCTGGTGACTCAATGATCATAGAATACCTCGCCACAACCCCGCACGCATCTACTTCCACCACACCCACCACCCGATCCCCTTAGAGACCACTAGAAAACAGCCACAAACCCACCCCAAAAGCCTACCCCACCCCACACATAAGTGACACACAACACAAAAATCAGCCGCCCTATGGCCCCACCAAGCCAAACACCGCACCACACCAAAACAATGCAAAAGGTCGCAGCAGCATGCAATAAGCACCTTGAAGCAAGTGAACACCTCATAGCACGAGCAAAGATCACCTGTTTACGGCTTTACAGTCACGACTGTCGGCACCTAAAAGAGCGAAACGTGATCCCTCGACGGACACAGCCGTCACTCCTCCGGAGGAACAGAGATCACTCCGCGTCCACGTCGCGTAAGGGTCGATCGTCGCTCCGTTATTCGCCCAGGGGCGCGGGTGTCAAACCGAAGGGCGCCAGCCCGGCCTTGCCGCCGTCGGGCGCGGTGAGGACCCAGATGCCGCCCAGGTGAAGAGCCACTTCGTGCTCCCAGTGGCAAGCATCCGAACCGTCAGCTGTGACAACAGTCCATTCGTCATCGCATACCCGATTGGCTTGGTCACCGGCAGTCAACATGGGCTCAATGCACAAGACCATGCCAGGCTTGAGCCGTACCCCGCGTTCGCGAGACCGAAAATTCGGGACGTCGGGAGCCATATGCATGGCCGAGCCAATACCGTGCCCCACATAGTCGACCACGATTCCGGGCGGATCCGCGAGGCTCACAATGAAATCGTCAATAGCGCGCCCCACGTCGCCCACACGCCCAACCTTGGCCATAGCCGCTATACCGTGCCACATCGCCCGCTCTGTGACCTCGCACAGGCGAGCCCGCGCCTCATCGTTCTCGCCGCCGGGAACAACCATCGAAAAGGCCGCATCGCCATGCCACCCATCGACGACTGCACCACAATCGAAAGATACGAGATCCCCCGGCTCGAGCACCCGATCCCCCGGGATCCCAGGAACTATCGCGTCATTGACCGACGCGCATATCTGACTCGGGTACCCGTAGTAGCCATAAAAATTAGACTTCGCACCATGAGCCTGGAGCACTTCGAGGGCAACGGCATCCATCTGCCCGGTGGTGACCCCTGGACACGCTGCCTCCCGTAGGGCCTCGTGAATAGCCGCCACAACCAACCCGGCCTTGCGCATACTGCGGATTTGGTCGTCCGTCTTGTACTCAATGGCGCGGGACATCAAGCGCGAGAACCCAAAAAAGAATCAACGGTACGCTCAATCCGCTCGGAGACCTCCTCAATGCCACCGATGCCGTCGACGCTGAGCAGAATCCCCCTCGTGCGGTATTCGGAAATGAGGGGTTCGGTGGTCTGATGGTAGAGGGCGATCCTGTGGCGGATCACATCCTCCGTATCGTCCTTCCGCCCTTCTTCTGCTGCGCGGCCCAGGAGGCGCCGGACCACGACGTCGTCATCGGCCGTGATCTCCAGAACGAAATCAAGTGCCGTTCCCGCGGCCTTGAGCATCTCATCAAGAGCTGCTGCCTGATGGAGGTTGCGCGGATACCCGTCCAGAAGGAACCCGCGGGCCACATCCGCCTGACTCAAACGGGCGGCCACCATGCGATCGGTGACCTCATCCGGGACCAGTTCGCCTCGAGACGTATACGAATCGGCGAGGCGGCCGAGCTCGTCCCCCGCCTTGGTGTGCGCCCTGAAGATGGCGCCCGTGGAAATCGCAGGAATCCCGAAGCGCGACGTCAACATGTGGGCTTGAGTTCCCTTGCCCGATCCCGGAGGGCCGACGAGGACAAAACGAATGGACATGCCTTTCTCCTTGAGCTTCCTTGCGTTCCTAACCAAATGCTAGCGGAGGAAGCCCTCGTAGTGTCGCTGCTGAAGTTGGGCATTGATGTCCTTGACGGTCTGCAAGCCCACGCCCACGAGGATCATGATCGACGTTCCGCCAAATGTTCCTTGGAATATGCCCATTTCACTGAACATGACGGACGGAATGAGCGCCACGACGGTCAGGTAGATGGCTCCCACCCATGTGATTCTTTTCGACACGTAGCTCAAATACTCTGCTGTCGGCTTGCCTGCGCGAACACCCGGAATGAAACCGCCGTAGCGTTTCATATTGTCCGCCACTTCTTCCGTGTCGAATGTGATCGACGTGTAGAAGAACGTGAATCCGAAGATGAGCAGAGCGTACAGGCCGTAGTACCAAATACCTTGCCTGGTCAGATTCGTGTGGATGAACTGAACCCAACGGGCGTTCTGGTTGCCGAAGGATGCGATCATCTGCGGAAGCATGAGCAGAGACGAAGCAAAAATGACCGGGATGACGTTGGCCATGTTGATCTTGATCGGGAGGTAGGTGGTGGACCCGCCGATCATGCGCCGTCCGACGACGCGCTTGGCATACTGCACGGGAATCCGACGCTGGCATTGCTCAACGAAGACGACGACGATCGTGATGGCAAAGAAGACGGCCAGGACTACGACTGCCCCCGTCCATCCCGCATTGGAATGAATGACGCTGTTGAGCATGCCCGGGAAGTTGGCGCAGATGCCGGTGAAGATGAGGATTGACATTCCATTGCCGACGCCACGCTCGGTAATGAGCTCAGCGAGCCACATGATGAGACCGGTTCCCGCTGTCATTGCGAGAATGGCCATAGAGATCTTGACCGGGTTGGCCGCGGGTATCGGTTGAAGTTTGCACCCTTGGAACAGAGTCGTGTTGGCAAGGGAAACGTAAACCGCCGACTGGAGGACTCCTAGCCCGATCGTCAGATAACGCGTGTACTCGGTAAGTTTGGCCGTCCCGGACTGCCCTTCTTTGTGCAGCTGCTCGAACCTCGGAATGACGACGCGCAAAAGCTGAATGATAATCGACGCCGTGATGTACGGCATGATGCCAAGCGCAAAGATCGACAGCTGCAGCATCGCGCCGCCAGAGAACATGTTGAGGAGATTGAGGAAGCCGCCTTCGCCCTGTTGGGCTGCACACTGACGCACGTTGCGTATCGAAACGAACGGTGCTGGAACGAACGTGCCCGCCCTATAGATCACCATGACGGCAATCGTGAAGAGCAGCTTACGGCGAAGGTCGGGAGTGCGGAACGCGGCCGCGAACGCCTTGAGCAAAATTCCTCCAGAGTTGCGGTCATACCGCAGATGTTGTGCGGACGATGTCCGCATCGATGAGATCGGGACTCGCCCGACTACGGGGTGGCAAATGGCGGCCCCGTACCGCTCTCATAACTATACCCGGCGGTGGGGCCGATTGACACTACACCCGAAGGGCGCCCCGCCGAAAATGTGGAACACGGGAATGCCCCCGCTAGGCGCGAGGGCATTCCCGTACATTCAGCGAGTGGCGATATTTCCGCCAGCCGCTTCGATCTTTTCCTTTGCCGATCCCGACCACGCGTCGACGTGAACGTCCAGCTTGACGCTCAGGTCGCCGGTTCCCAGAACCTTGACCAGATGATTGTCACGAACCGCGCCTTTGGCGACGAGGTCTTCGACGGTCACTTTACCGCCCTCGGGGAAGAGCTCGCCCAAGGCGCCAACATTGACCACCTGGTACTCCACGCGGAACGGGTTCTTGAAACCACGCAACTTGGGCAGTCGCATGTGGATGGGCATCTGCCCACCCTCGAAACGCGTAGGAACCTGGCGGCGGGCCTTCGTTCCCTTGGTTCCGCGACCGGCCGTCTTGCCCTTCGAGGCTTCGCCTCGGCCCACGCGGACCTTTGCCTTATTCGACCCTGGGGCGGGACGGAGATGATGGATCTTGAGGACGCCTTCGAACGCGCCGTCCTTTTTCTTGGTCTTGTCGTCTGCCATCAGTCGACCTCCTCCACGGTAACGAGGTGAGCAACGGTACGAATGGCGCCGAGAACTTCGGGACGATCCTCGCGCACAACGGACTTGCCGATACCGCGCAAGCCCAGTGTGCGAAGGGTGTCCTTCTGGTTCTGCTTGCCACCGATGGTGGACTTAATCTGTGTGATCTTCAACTGTGCCATCATGCACCAACTCCCGCAGCGGCAGCTTCATTCTCAGCCTTGACCGCTTCGGCTTCTTTGTCAGCACGCACCTTGGCCTCGGCCTCAGCGCGCGCACGAAGCATCGATTCGGGGGCCACTCGTTCAAGCGGCAGGCCCCTGCGAGCCGCCACCGATTCGGGCTGCTCAAGATCCTTGAGGGCAGCAACCGCCGCGTGCACGATGTTGATTGCGTTGGACGAACCAAGAGACTTGCTCAAAACATCATGAATGCCAGCGCACTCCATCAAGGCGCGAACCGGACCGCCTGCGATAACGCCGGTACCGGGCGAAGCTGGACGCAAAAGCACAATGCCCGCGGCGTCCTCACCCTGAACCAAATGTGGAATGGTCGAGCCGATGCGAGGAACCTTGAAGAAGTTCTTCTTGGCTTCCTCCGTTCCCTTGGCAATGGCTGACGGCACTTCCTTGGCCTTGCCGTAGCCGACGCCCACGGTGCCATTTCCGTCGCCGACGATGACGAGTGCCGTGAAGGACATCCGGCGTCCGCCCTTAACCGTCTTGGCTACGCGATTGATCGTTACAACGCGCTCGATGTACGCGTTCTTCTCTTCGGAACGGCGGTCCCGACGTTCGCCACGACGCTCGCCGCGGCGCCCGCGGCGCTCGCCGTTGTTGTTCTCCTCGGGGTTAGCGCCCCGACCACGCTGCTGTGCAGCCATCAGTACACCTCTCTCGCCAGTCTCACAGGGCCAGCCCGGCGGCGCGGGCGCCTTCGGCCACGGCGGCGACACGGCCGTGATACTTATTGCCTCCGCGATCGAAGACCACGGAGCTAATTCCGGCTTCCTGAGCGCGCTTGGCGACGAGCTCGCCGACCTTGCGGGCCTTGTCGACCTTCGTGCCGTCATCCTCGCGCAATGCGGCCTCGTGCGTCGAAGCGGCGGCCAGAGTGTGCCCGGCCGAATCATCGACGACCTGAGCGAGCATGTGGCGATTCGAACGGCTGACCACGAGGCGCGGCCTGGCGGCGGTACCCGCGATCTTCTTGCGAAGACGGAAATGGCGGCGCTTACGGGAAACGAACTTGCCCTTGCCTCTAACGGTGACGGCCATCACTTACCAGCCTTTCCGGCCTTACGGCGCACGTTCTCATCGGCGTAGCGCACACCCTTGCCCTTGTAGGGCTCCGGCTTGCGCAGCTTGCGAATGTTCGCCGCGACTTCGCCGACCTGCTGCTTGTTGATTCCGTTGACGGAGAACTTCGTGGGCGATTCCACTTTGAAAGTGATGCCCTCCGGCGCCGCAACGAAAATGGTGTGGGAATAACCTAGAGAAAACTCGAGGTCGGCTCCTTTGGCCACCACGCGGTAGCCGGTTCCGACGATTTCCATAGCCTTCGAGTACCCCTCGGTCACGCCGATCACCATGTTGTTGATAAGCGTGCGAGTCAGGCCGTGAAGCGAGCGCGACTTGCGTTCGTCGTCGGGCCTGGTCACCGAGATCGTCCCGTTGTCGAACGTCACTGCGATGGGCTCGGCAACCGTGTGCTCGAGTGTTCCTTTCGGGCCCTTGACGGTGACCTCCTGACCGTTGATCGTCACGTCAACGCCGGAGGGAACCGTGACGGGCAGCTTGCCAATACGCGACATCTTTCCTCCCGTCACCAGACGTAAGCGAGGACTTCCCCGCCGACGCCCTTGTCCTTGGCCTCGCGGTCCGTCAGCAAGCCGGACGACGTCGAAAGAATCGCGACGCCGAGGCCACCGAGAACCTTGGGCAAATTGGTGGACTTCGCGTAAACGCGCAGACCCGGCTTTGAAATGCGCCGAATGCCCGCAAGAGCGCGCTCACGATTCGTCCCGTACTTCAATTTGAGGGTGAGCGTTTTGCCCACCTTCGCCTCCTCGACTCCGAATCCGGCGATGTAACCTTCGCGCTCGAGAATCTCGGCGATGTGCGCCTTGAGCTTCGAGTAAGGCATCGACACCGACTCATGGAACGCCGAGTTGGCGTTGCGCAGACGCGTCAGCATGTCTGCGATTGGGTCAGTCATAGACATTGGGCAGTTGCCCTTCCCCGTCGTGGTTTCCCTTGCGGACCTACGACGTAGTGCTTACCAGCTGGACTTCTTGATACCCGGGAGTTCACCGCGCAGGGCAAGCTCTCGGAGGCAAACGCGGCACAGGCCGAACTTGCGATACACGGACTTCGGGCGGCCGCATCGATTGCACCTGGTGTAGGCGCGAACGCCGAATTTCGGCTTGCGAGCCTGCTTTTGCTTGAGCGCTGTCTTCGCCATGCGTCAGGCCTCCTTAAAGGGGAAACCGAGAAGGCGCAGAAGAGAGCGGCCTTCGTCGTTGGTGTTGGCCGTCGTGACGACGGTGATGTCCATACCGCGAACCCGATCGATCTTGTCCATGTTGATCTCATGGAACACGGTTTGCTCGGTCAGACCGAAGGTGTAATTCCCATGCCCGTCGAACTGCTTGGGCGAAAGCCCGCGGAAGTCGCGGATGCGGGGCAGAGCCGTCGAAAGCAGACGATCGAGGAACTCCCACATGCGGTTGCCTCGCAGAGTCACATGGCAGCCAATGGCTTGACCCTCACGCAGCTTGAACTGGGCGATAGACTTCTTCGCGCGGGTCACCTGGGGCTTTTGGCCGGTGATGATTGCCATGTCCGCTATGGCCCCCTCAAGGACCTTCGAATCGCGGGCGGCTTCACCGACCCCCATGTTCACCACGATCTTCTCGAGTTTGGGAACCTGATGCGGGTTGCCGTACTTGTATTCGGAGGTCAGCGCCGGAACGATCTCCTTGAGGTACTTCGCCTTCAGGCGCGGTGCGTCGCTCACAGCTCAATCTCCTTACCGCCGCGGCGGCCAATGCGCTCGCGCATGACCTTCGTACGTCCGTCGCGCTCAACCTCGACCTCACGATGGCCGACGCGGATGGGCTTTTTGTCGGGACCGACGAGGGCGACCTTAGAAATGTGGATCGGAGCCTCAACGGTTTCGATTCCTCCCGCCGAGCCGCCCCGTTGATTCTGGTTAGCCTTGACGTGCTTCTTGACGCGGTTGATTCCCTCGACGATGACGCGGTCTCCGAGGACCGACAGGACGACGCCCTGCTTGCCCCGATCGCCAGGCTCGAGAGGATCCAAGCCGAGTTCGGCCCTGCGCGCATTGCGCTCTTCGATCTTCTTCGCGTCCGAGGTACGCCCGGCAATCACCTGGACGAGATCGCCCTTCTTGATCTTGGCCATCAGATCACCTCCGGTGCCAACGAAACGATTCGCATGAACTTCTTCTCGCGCAGCTCACGGCCGACGGGGCCGAAAATGCGCGTACCGCGAGGATCGCCGTCGTTTTTGAGCAGCACAGCCGCATTCTCATCAAAGCGGATATACGAGCCGTCTTGCCGGCGGGTTTCCTTCCTCGTGCGGACGATGACGGCTTTGACGACGTCGCCCTTCTTGACGTTTCCGCCAGGGATAGCATCCTTGACGGTGGCGACGATCGTGTCGCCAATTCCCGCGTAGCGCCGGCCGGAGCCACCGAGTACACGGATGCATAGGATTTCCTTCGCACCGGTGTTGTCGGCGACGCTGAGCCGCGTCTCCTGCTGGATCATTTGTTATTCTCCTGTCGTCGTGCCGGTTCTCGCTAGGCGAGCCTTGCCGAACGGATGGGGTTCTGGGATGACCGAAAGGTCACTTGGCCTTCTCGATGATCTCGACCACGCGGAAGTGCTTGGTCGCACTCAGCGGCCGCGTCTCCATGATGCGAACGAGATCGCCCACATGCACTTCGTTGTTCTCGTCGTGCGCCTTCACACGCTTGGTGTGAGTGATGACCTTTCCATACAGCGGGTGCTTACGGCGGTCCTCGACTTCGACGATGACGGTCTTGTCCATCTTGTCGCTCACAACGTAGCCTCGCTGCACCTTGCGGTGGGCGCGGGCCGGAGCTCCGGCTTTGTTTTCCTCGCTCACTTCATACCTCACTTCTCAGCCGCTGGCGCGGTGCGGGTTCCGAGCTCGCGCTCACGCTTGACCGTGTAGATGCGAGCGATGTCGCGACGGACTTCCTTGAGCCGACCGCTGTCTTCGAGGCGGTGGGTCACCGCGGAAAAACGCAGATTGAACAGCTCTTCCTTCGCTTCTTTGAGCTTTTCGAGGAGCTCGGCATCGGTCAGGGCATCGAGCTCTTCGGTTGTGATTCCCTTGGCCATCACTCCCCCTCCTCACGGGTGACGAAACGAGTCTTCATGGGCAGCTTGTGCATCGCGCGGAGCATGGCCTCCCGGGCCAGTTCCTCGGACACGCCGTCCATCTCAAACATGATCCTTCCCGGCTTGACATTGGCAACCCAGGTTTCGACCGGACCCTTGCCCGAACCCATGCGCAAACCGAGGGCCTTCTTCGTCAGGGGACGATCAGGAAAAATGTTGATCCAGATCTTTCCGCCTCGCTTGACGTGACGAGTCATGGCGATACGAGCTGCCTCGATCTGACGATTGGTAACGTAAGCAGGTTCGAGCGCCTGGATGCCATACGATCCGAAAGCGAGTCTCGTGCCGCCCTTTGCCATGCCGCTGCGGGAGGGACGGTGTTGCTTACGCCACTTCGTGCGACGTGGAATCAGCATGATCAGGCCTCCGATCCTGTGGTCGTAGGCTCCGCTGCGGGCGCTGCGGCTGCCTGCTGCTGCCGATTGCCGCGGCCCTGACGATCACGACGAGGGCCGCCACGGCGATCTCCGCGGCCACGGCCGCGAGGCGATTCGGCGAGCGAACGGTAGTACTCCGAGTCGCTGACATCCCCGCGATAGATCCACACCTTCACGCCGATTCGGCCGAAGGTCGTGCGCGCCTCGTAGAAGCCGTAGTCGATATTCGCGCGAAGCGTGTGCAAGGGCACACGACCTTCACGGTAAAACTCCGATCGCGACATTTCAGCACCGCCAAGCCGACCCGAGCACTGGACGCGGATACCCTTGGCGCCCGCACGCTCAGCCGACTGGATGCCCTTGCGCATGGCGCGGCGGAACGACACTCGCGAAGCAAGCTGTTCGGCGATGCCCTGCGCGACGAGCTGCGCGTCGGCCTCGGGATTCTTCACTTCGAGAATATTGAGCTGAATTGCTTTGCCCGTCAGCTTCTCGAGATCCGATCGGAGGCGGTCGGCCTCAGCACCTCGGCGTCCAATGACGATGCCGGGGCGCGCGGTGTGGATGTCCACAACGACCCGCTCGGCGCGACGCTCAATGTTGACGCGCGAAATGCCCGCGCGATCGAGGGTTTTCTCGATCATCCGGCGGATCTGGATATCTTCGCGAACGAAATCGGAGTAGCGCTGGCCCGGCTTATTCGAGCCGGCGAACCACTTCGAGCGATGGTCGGTGGTGATTCCGAGTCGGTACCCGGTCGGGCTGACCTT
>CAUSGP010000048.1:0-10912 GCA_963531075.1 uncultured Actinomycetaceae bacterium
GGCCCGTGGAAGAGGCGCAAGGGCGACCCTCCGAGCGTGATTTTGTACCTATTTATCCTCTTGGGTGCAAGCATTGACGTAGAAGAGTAGCGCGAGACGTGGAACAGGCGTGCCTGATACCCGTAATCTATAAAGTTGCGGGCGCACACCGCCGCTTTCCGAGCGTGCGGATAGTCAGAAGAAAGGACGTTGATCGTGGGACGTCACTCACTGGACCCGGAAGGGCCGTTCAGGCAGCCTGGCGCAGTCGGCGTTGAGCAGCGGTCTGCAGTCGGCGTCCAATCTCCGTCGGACGCTCCGACATCAAGCGTTGGGCTCGATTGGCTCCCGGGGTGGGAACGCGAATCCACCGAAGAGGTCGAAGCTGCGCCCGCTGCCGCGCAGGAGAAACGTCGACGCCCTAGCGTCTTCCAAATGCTCTTGGGCTTCATCGGCGAGCTTCTCATCACGGCCGGTGCGCTGATCGGCCTCTTTATCCTCTGGCAGGTTTGGTGGACCGACATCATCGCCGACAGAGAGCAGGCTGACAGAATCACCGGGATCGAGGAACAGTGGGGCGGAAAGTCGCCCACGAAGGTCGGCAAACCCCGCACAGATCCTCCGCCGGCGGTTGAGCACGTGAAGAACGTCGGCGATGTCGAGGGAATCATGTACATCCCGAAGTTCGGCTCGGATTACGAACATTCCATCGAATACGGCACGTCCTTGACCAAGGTTCTCGACAAGGGAGCTTTCGGCCACTACGAGAACACCGCGTACCCCGGCGAGGTCGGCAATTTCTCAACTGCGGCTCACAGGCAGACTTACGGTGCGCCCATGCGCGACGTCGATGAGCTCAAAGCCGGCGATCCGATCATCGTGGGTACGAAGGACGCGTACCTGGTCTATTACGTCAGTGCTTCCTATGTGGTTCCGCCCGGCGACGTCGAAGTCGTGGCGCCGGTTCCGAAACAGCCGGGCCAACAAGCGACGGAACGCCTTATGACAATCACCACCTGCCATCCGCCCTTTGTTTCCGACAAGCGTTGGATCATCCACGCGAAGTTCGACCATTGGGTTGCACGAAGCGACGGAATTCCGCAGGAAATGCAAAAGAAGTAGAGAGGAGCCCAGCGTGTATTCGTGGATTTGGCGCCATCTTCCAGGACCCACCTGGATCCGCCTTTTTGAAGCATTGGCACTTGTGCTGGCCGTGATAGCCGGCCTGTTCACATGGGTCTATCCATGGATTGCCGACACCTTCCCCGCTTTCGACAATACGGTGGGCTGATGGCCAGGCTTTTAGTAATCGATAACTACGACAGCTTTGTCTACACCCTCGTGGACTACCTGCGATTGCTCGGAGCCAGCGCGACGGTGCTTCGCAACGATGTTGTCGATTTGACTTCGGTTTCCTCCTACGACGGCGTGCTTGTTTCCCCCGGGCCCGGGACGCCGGCGAAAGCCGGGGCGACGATGGCCGCCATCGAACGCTGTGCGCAGACCAAAACCCCGATGCTGGGAGTGTGCCTGGGGCATCAGGCGCTGGCGGAAGTCTTCGGCGGCACCGTTTCGCGCGCACCCGCATTGCTCCACGGGAAGACATCAGTCATCAGCCATAGCGGTACGGGTGTTTTCGACGGGCTGCCTTCGCCTCTCACAGTCGGGCGATACCACTCGCTGGTCGCCGAGCCCAATACGGTGAAGGAACTCACTGTCACGGCACGCACGGACGACGGCATCATCATGGGTGTAGAGCATGCTGAACTTCCACTGTGGGGGGTCCAATTCCATCCCGAGTCGGTGTTGACGCAGGGAGGGCATCGCATGCTCGCCAACTGGTTGGCCGTGTGTGGGCAACCTGAAGCTATCAAGACGTCCGAGGGGAAAGCTCCGCTCATACGCTCTGAGAAGCGCGGCTAGTACTTGTCCGCCTTCTCGGCCGTTCCTTGACCGGGCTAATCGTGCCGGTCGATCGTATGTGACTTACGTCGCTTAGGTGCGTCTGATCTCGCTTTGGCGCCCCATGGTTTTGCGGCATCAGAGACACTTTTCTTCTTCGCACCCTTCGCGTTCTCCTGGAAATCTCGGTCCGTTCCCAGTGCCTCCGGTTCGTACCCTGGCGCGCAGGCACGGAGAGGGCCCGCACCAATTGGTGCGGGCCCTCGTTTGCCGCTGCTTCTGTTTTCGACTCTGCATGCAGGGTGCACTGTTTCCAGACGCAGCACCTGTGGCGCTTTACCGCCTCATTGATGATCGGAGGGAGCAACCGTTGGCACTTCGGTTGGCGATGGTGCCGGCACCGTCGGTTCGCCCGATGATGGCGGAGGCGCATGCGTTGTCGGGTTGCGGTAGGTGGGCTCGCCACCGCCACCGCCGCCACCGCCGCCGTCGTTGCCGCCCGTGGGGTTGATATTCCTCGTGTAGCTTCCTATGCCGATCTTCACCGAGTTGGGGCCGGTGGTGTTCTGCCTAAGGACGACGCCGTCTTGGGACTCGGAATCGACCGGGATGTTGTACGTCGTGTAGGTGTATCCAGACGATTCCAACTTCGACTTTGCATCGTCGATCGAACTGCCTGTGACGTCAGGGGCTGCATTACCGCTGCCACCGCCACTAGAGACCTTCAGATCGATGGACGTCCCCTCCTCAACGGATTCGCCCGCTTCAGGCGAGGTCGAAGTGACCGTGCCGCTCTTACCCGAGCCACTGCTGGAATTGGTGACTTTGCCCACCTTCAAGCCAGCCCTTTCGATCCGCTTCTTCGCCTGGTCAACGGACATTCCAGTTACGTCGGGCACCGTGATATCGGAGTTCCCCGACGAGAAATGGACGGTGATCTTCTGCCCCTTACTCACGCTGGATCCGGGTGCGGGAGACGAACTGACGAAACGTCCGGCTTTGACCGTGTCGGAGGCCTGCTCGCTGCCTTTGACGTAGGTCAGGCCGGCATCCTCGAGGGTCTCCTTGACTTGCTTCTCGGTTTTGCCGGCGAGCTTTGGAACCGTAACCTTCTCGGTACTGGACGCGGATGCGGTGTTTGTCGGATTTGGGTCTGGATTGTTGTTGGATAGGGCGGCGACGACCGCTGCGATCAGGGCGATGAACAGAAGGACCCCGCCGCCGATCCACATCCGGCGGTTCTTCTTATTCGTGTCTGTGTTGCTGACGGCCGGCTGGACCCCGGTTTGTGCCGAAGAGACGGCGGGAACTGAGGTCGCCGTTCGAGGAATGGACGATGCTGCTTCGGGGCTCGCCGCTTGCGCGGGCATTGCCACGGTCTTCGCGGGCGCGCTGAGTTCCGGGGCATTGACGCCTTCGCCTCGCACGGCGGAAAGCAGGTCGCTTCTGAACTCTGCCGCGTTTTGGTATCGCTCGTCACGGTTCTTGGCCAAGGATTTCATGACGACCCGGTCGATGGCATCGGGAATGTCTGGGAACATCTCGGAAGCCGGCTTAGGAGCCTCGGAGACGTGCTGATAAGCCACCGCAACGGCCGAATCCCCCGTGAAAGGCGGTTTGCCTGTGAGGAGTTCGTAAAGCAGGCATCCTGTCGAATAGAGATCGGATCGGGCATCGACCACCTCGCCGCGAGCCTGTTCAGGAGACAGGTACTGAGCGGTTCCCACAACGGAGTTCGTTTGGGTCATCGTGGCCGCGGAATCTGCGATGGCCCTCGCGATGCCGAAGTCCATGACCTTGACCTTGCCATCGGGCGTCAACATGACATTGCCCGGCTTGATGTCGCGGTGAATGATCCCTTCGTGATGGGAGTACTCGAGCGCTGAAAGCACGCCTGTGACCACCTGAGCAGCCTCCGCGATTGGCACGGGCTCTCCGGTGGTCAGAAGGGAAGCGACGGTGCGTCCCTTGACATACTCCATGACAATGTAGGGCAGCGAGATTTCGTGTCCCGTGGCTGTAGTCACCGGGGATTCGCCCGTGTCGTAGACCGCGACGATCGACGGGTGGTTGAGCGCGGCGGCAGACTGTGCTTCACGCCTGAAACGCGCCAGGAATAGCGGATCTGCCGCCAGGTCCGTACGCAGGATTTTGATGGCGACCGTTCGTGACAGCCGGGTGTCATAGCCCAGGTGTACCTGAGCCATACCTCCGCGTCCGATGAGATCGCCGATCTCATAGCGGCTGCCCAAGATGCGGGGGATGTCAGTCACGCCGTCACCTTTCTCTCGCAGTGATTGTGCATTCGGGAAGTCTGCATCATCATGAGGACCCCAAGTACGCTTGCATGACTTTTCGGGCGATCGGGGCGGCCACGGAACCGCCGTCGCCATCCCATCCGGCATTGCCTGAGTTCTCTACCACCACGGCGATGGCAATCTTGGGATCGTCGGCGGGTGCGAAGCTGACGAACCATACGTGGGGCGGCGTGGAAGCATTGATTTCCGCGGTGCCCGTCTTGCCTGCGACTTCGATCCCCGAGATCGCCGCCCTGTGGCCCGTGCCCGATTTGACGTCGGCGACCATCATGTTCTGCATGTGCTTGGCCGTCTCCTCGGACATTGCCCGCCCGAACTCTTTCGGCTTGGTCGTCGATATGACGTCAAGATCGGAAGTCAGCGTCTGCTTGACGATGTGCGGCTCCATGACGACCCCGTCGTTCGCGATGCTTGCGCCGATCATCGCCATCTGAAGCGGCGTGACGCGGATGTCCTGTTGGCCGATGCTGTCCATCGCCAATGCGGCCTTGCCGGAAGGCTCGGGGAAACGCGAGGAGGTGACTTTCTGCGGAGTTTCGAACGTAGTTCCGAAGCCAAACTTCTTCGCCTGAGCCAGCATCTTCTTGCTGCCCACATTTGCACCGCCCATCGCGAAGGGCGTGTTGCAGGATTGAATGAAGGCTTGGCGCAAGCTGACGCGTCCCGAGCCGTCTCCGCAGGAACGTTCGCCGGGATTGTCGATCTTGTGATTGGTCCCGGGCGGCGTCCACGTATCCGGGGCCTCGACGACGGAGTCGGGGGTGAGATCGGAGTTTTCGAGCATGGCCGTTGCGGTGAGCATCTTGAAGGTCGAGCCGGGAGCGTACTGATCGCCCGCAATGGCACGGTTGACCAGAGGATGATCCTTGTCGTTGGTCAACCGGTTGAAGGCCGCTTTGGCGGACTTGGAATCGTGCGTGGCCACCTGATTGGGGTCGTAGGAAGGGGTGGAGACCTGAGCGAGAATCGCACCGGTTTTGGGGTCCATCGCGACGACGGCGCCGCGCTGATCCCCGAGAGCCTCGATTGCCGCCTTTTGCGCGGCTGGATTGATGGTTAGAGAAACGCCGCCGCCCTTGCGGTGCGAACCCGAGATGAGCTCTTGGATCCTCTGCGTGGTGAGGGCGGAGTCGGAACCGCCGAGCACGCCGTTCTCGGCCCGCTCGATTCCCGTCATCGAATTGTGGGCGGTCGAGAAGTAGCCCGTGATGTGGGCGTATGCGCTGCCAGACTTGTATTCGCGCTGGTACTTGTACGGGTCTTCGACGGCTGTCGATACGGCGATAGATTCGCCGTCGACGATGATGGGACCGCGTTCGGTTCCGTACTCGCGGTAAAGGGTTCTTGCGTTGCGTGAATCGGAGTTGAGCTTCGGTGCCTGAACGTACTGCACGTAGGTGGCCATTGTCATGAGCGCCAAGAACATGGCGAAGACAAGAGAGGCCATTCTGCGGATTGGGCGATTCACAGTTTCACCACCTGCGTCTTGAGGGCGTCGTTTTCAGTCGATGAACTTTCGTCTTTTTCCAATTCGGGTATTGTCTTGAGGAATTCTTCCGAAGGCAGCGGATCGGCTGTTGCGGGGCGCCGTGCCGAATCCGAGATGCGCAACAGCAAGCCAATGATGATCCAGTTCGTCATGAGCGCCGATCCACCGTGGGCCAAGAAAGGCATCGCCAGGCCCGTGAGCGGAATCAAGCGGGTGACGCCTCCGACCACGACGAAGCACTGAATGGCTATCGTGAAGGCCAAGCCTGTCACCAGGAGTTTGCCGAAGCCGTCGCGCAGGACGACGGCGGTGCGCAGACCGCGGACGACGATGATGAGGTAGATGCACAACAGCGCCAGAAGGCCTATCAACCCGATTTCCTCGGCAAAGGAGGCAATGATGAAGTCCGAGCTGGCCGCGTAGACCTTGTTCGGATATCCCTGACCCAGACCTGTGCCGAACAATCCGCCGGAGGCCATGCCAAAAAGCCCCTGAACCAATTGGAAGGAGCCGTGAGCGGAGTTGTACACGTCGTTGTCCAAGGCGTGAAGCCACACAGTAAATCGCGCTTGGACGTGGGAGACCTGGCTGACGATGACCGCCACACCAAGGGCGGCGAGGAGGCCTCCGATCGCTATCCACGAAACGCGTTCGGTTGCCACGTAGAGCATGCCGACAAACAGTCCAAAGAAGAGGATTGCCGTTCCAAAGTCTTTCTCCATGACCAAGACGGCCATGCATGAGGCCCAGGCAGCCAGGATGGGAATGAAGTGTCGCGCCTTCGGAAGACGAATGCCCATGAACTTGGGGCCGGCCAGGGAAAGATTGTCGCGTTCGGCCACGAGGTACCCGGCGAAGAAGACGGCGAAGCAGATTTTCGCGAGCTCGGCCGGCTGGAAGGCCATGCCCCTGTTGATCCAGATGCGCGCACCGTTGCTCGTTCTTCCGAGGCCGGGAACCATGGGCAGAAGCAGCAAGATGATGCCCGCAATCAGGCTGGTCCACGTGAAACGGCGCAATGTGCGATGATTGCGCAGCACGATCACGGTGCCCACCATGAGAGCGATGGCCACGAATGACAGGAAGAGCTGATTCGAAGCGCGATCGGTCTCATCGGCGATGTCTACGCGATAGATCATCGCCAGGCCAAGGCCGTTCAGGGCGAGAGCAGCGGGAAAGAAGACCGGGTCCGCATAGGGAGCGAAGCGCCGGATGACGACGTGGGCGCCAACTGTCGTCAACACAGTGAGAAGGAAGATCTGTGGGAAAGCCGGCGGAATCCCCGTTTCTCCGACGCCCAGATACACCAGGCAATAGGCGGACAGTCCGGCGAAGAGGCCTACGCCTAGGAGGACCGCCTCGGGAAGACGCCCGCTTCTAGGGGCTGTTTGAGTGACGACGCTCATGGATTGGCCCCCTGCGTCGGATTGGTCTGCCCGGGTACTCCCTGCTGGCTGGGCGCCGTTGGCTGTTGGCCCGGAGCCGGTTGGCCGGGCGCAGGCTGGCCTGGTGTGGGCGTCGCTTGAGAGGGACTCGGCGATGGCTTGGGGGACGGGCGAGGTGTGCGTTGGGTTTCGAGATTTGAAACGACGCTGCGCGCCTCTTTGAGGGAACCTCGGGTTATTGGTGATGACAGGCGTTCTCGTGCCACGGGCTGAAGCTGCGACACCGAGATCTTTGTGCGTTCGTAGACCGAGGAGAATGAAATGGGGCCGATTGATTCGGGTATTCCGCGGTAGATAGTCACGCGGCCGCTGTGGATGGCCACGTAATACTGGCTTTGAGTCCAACGATATCCGGCGAATAGGCAACCGAAAATGATGGCCAAGATGCCCAGGACGACGGCGACTCTGGCCGCGGTGCGCGAACGCGGAGGCTCTTCGACATGGGTGTCAGGTTCTTCCTCCAACGATTCCTTGGTGCTTTTGTCGTGGGTCAGTGCGGCGGCCCGGGCGGCCGCTGAAGTTCCTCCGCGAGTGGGTTTGCGATAGTCCACGGCGGCGGAGCCTACGACGATGGGGTGTTGGCTGCGGGGAACTTCGTGAGTGGCATTGTCATCCACGACCTCCGCCAGAACCACCGTGACGTTGTCCGGCGCTCCGCCTGCAAGTGCAAGTTCGATGAGCCGTTCGCCGGCGTGGACGATATCCATGCTGGTCAGGGTGGATTCGATCGTGTCGTGTGCCACCACGCCAAACAGGCCGTCTGAGCACAGAAGCCAGCGGTCGCCGGGAACCGCCTCTCGCACAGATTCGTCGATCTCGACGTCGCCGGGGGTGTCGCCTAGCGCACGCATAATCACGTTGCGCTTCGGATGGTTTTCCGCCTCTTCCGGAGTGATCTGCCCGTGATCGACGAGGAATTGAACCAGTGTGTGGTCATGCGTGACCTGGGTGAGGATGCCGTCTCGCAGAAGGTATGCGCGGGAATCGCCGATGTGCACCATTCCGAGCTTGTTGCTTGACCGCAGGAGTGCGATGCACGTGGTCCCCATGCCGCCCAAGTGCGGGTCGGCTTTCGCCCTGTCCACAAGGTCGGTGTGAGCCTCGTTCACGGCGGTGCGCAGGAGCGGGATGAGGTCGTCCGCACCGTACACGTCGTCGTCAAGGGCGGCGAGGTGCCCGACGGCGACGGAAGAGGCGACGTCACCGGCGGCGGCTCCGCCCATGCCGTCCGCAAGAACGAGCAGGTTGGGAGAAGCGTATCCTGCGTCCTGATTGTTTGATCGCACTAGGCCGACGTCGGAGAAAGCGGCGAATCGAAGCTGAATACCCATTAACGCAACTCCATGGTGGTGCGCCCGATGACGACGGGAACCCCGGGACCCACGGGTGTGGGCGTGGTTATGCGCTTTCCTCCGATATAGGTGCCGTTGGTAGAGTCGAGGTCTTCTATCCACCACTGGCCGCCCTCTTGGTAGAAGCGAGCGTGCCTGGAAGAAGAGTACGAATCGTCAAGTACGAGGGCGGAATCGGGTGAGCGTCCCACGATGATCTGGGAGGTTCCGAGTGGAAGTGACGTGCCGGTCAGGGGTCCCGCGGTAACGGTGAGCGCGGAAACCGTTGGCGGAGCTTGCTTGGCCGGGGCCTCGGATTGGCGTCCGCCAGAGTTTTGTTGCCGGGACTCTTGCGCGGCTTTGGCGCGGCGTCCTTTGCCGAGGGTGCGACGGTCGCGCACCTGAGTGCCGTAGACGTCACGGCGTAGCGTGAAGACTACGGAGAATACGAAGATCCACAGCAGGGCAAGGAAGCCCAAGCGAAGAAGTGTAAGGACTAGTGCGCTCATGCCGTTCCCGGGGAGTTCCAGAACATTATGTTTGTGCGTCCGATCGTGATCGTGTTGCCGTCCACCAATGTGGCAGCCGTGATCTTGTGGCCCTCAACGAAGCTGCCGTTCGTGGAGCCAAGGTCAGTTGCGATAACTCCTTGAGGCGTTACCTTGAGTTCGAGATGGCGTCGGGAGATTCCCGTATCGTCAACCGTGATGTCACATTCGGATCCCCTCCCGATCACCGTGACCGTGCCGGTCAGCAGATAACGGTCGGGGCCGATGGCGATGATCGGATGGCCCGAATGGACCGACGACGTCGCGGGTGCAACCGCGCCTCGCTTGATCAGCGCCTCAACCTGAAGACTACCGGACTTGAGCCCCTCATCGGTGTCGAATGTGATGCGAATCGGGCCCAGAAGAGTGTAGTCCTGCTCGGTGGCATAAGACGTCACAGCCAGAGTGGTTTCTTCGATCAGGGCGTCCTCGCTCCACTGCGCCATCGTTTCGCGGTCTTTGGGGGAGAGCCGGACGACGAAGTCGTTCGGGCTGATGATGCGGTCACGGCTCATGGTGGCAGAGTTGGTATCCATCGCCTTCTTGATCGCAGACGTGATCTCCACCGGCTTGAGTTCCGACTGGAAGGCGCGCGAGAAGACGGATGCTACCGCGCTCTCCACGCCCCTTTCGAACTTTTCGAATGCGCCCACAAGACACCTCCTATCAACGCAACATCAGTCTTAACGATACGGCGAAATCTATCGCGAGGCATCATTGTATGGGTCTTCTCCCCAAAGGCTTGACTGCGAATGCCCCGGATTGTCGGGCTGCGTGGGGCTTGCCGGGACAAGTAAGCCGATAACGTAACCGCAGATCTTTGCGATGCAATGCGGGATCAGGGGAGTATAACCGCGAGTTTCCAACGATATGTGGAATGTAACACTTTCTAACACAAAGGTAGTTGAAAATGCAATAAAATGTAGGAAGGAAAAGTTGCGTCGTGATACTTGTCGAAGCTCACTTCGACACCGCAAGCGTGAAAGGAAACTATGTCCAAGGCAATCTATTCCGCCCTCGCGAGGGTCTTCGCTGTGGTGCTGGTGCTGGCAGGAGCGGGCGCGATCGTCGGAGGAAAGATAGCCCACTCCATCGTTTCGGAGCAGCTCTCACAAGAGAAGATTGACATGCCCGACAAGGGCGGTATCAATGCCCTGAAGGATGAGGGGTCGAAGGAGGCGCTTCGCCCTCACGTCGGCGAAAAACTGACGACAGGGCCGCAGGCGAAAGCCTTTGCGGACAACTACATTCGCCAACACATGCTTGAGGCTTCGGGCGGCAAGACCTTCGAGGAAGTTTCAAGTGAATACATGGCCGCAAAAGGCAAGTCGACCATAACGTCTCAGGAGCTGGCCAAGCTCAAGGACCTGCGCCAGACCCTCTTCGAAGGCAACTCCGTGCGTGGGATGCTTCTCAACGCCTACGGCTGGTGGACAGTGGGAACTATCACCATGTTTGCCGGTGTCGGGCTGGTGCTTGTCGGCCTAATCCTGGGCGTTATCGGTTTCGGCGTGCTGCGGTCCAAAAAGGCCGAGAAGGCTGACGGGGGTCAAGTCAAGGCGGCTGAGGTGTAAGGCCGACGAGGGGCGAGCCGGAGCAGCTGACGTGCAGCAGACCAACTGTTCGCTGAAATCAAATGTTTGGTGACGAGTGCGAGAGGATCGTCATGGTAATGCAGGGAAAAGACGGAAGGTGAAGTAGAAGTATAAGAAGGTAGAAGTAGAAGTATAAAGAGGTAGAAGTATAAGAGCCGCGCTGAATGTAGATGTCGTGAGGATCATCGCTGTTGGACTTGGAAAACCGGACCGCGGCCTATATGCTGTAGGTCGCTGCGTAAGCGGCCAAGCTCAAGTGGCGGAATAGGCAGACGCGCACGGTTCAGGTCCGTGTGCCCGAAAGG
>CAUSGP010000049.1:0-10877 GCA_963531075.1 uncultured Actinomycetaceae bacterium
GGTACTCGAAAGATTCGGGAGTTCCCATCGCCGTGCCTCGTTCGCGGGCATATTCGATGGTGGCTTTGGCTAAAGGGTGCTCCGAGTAGGATTCGGCGGTTGCCAGAAGCCTCAGCAATTCGGCCTCTTCGATTCCGGGAGCAAGATCGATGCGCTGAACGGTGGGGACTCCAACTGTTATCGTTCCGGTTTTGTCGAAGACGATCACATCGATTTGCGAGAGTTCCTCGACGTGCGCGCCGTCTTTGACGAAGGCCCCGGACCTCGCAGTTCTGGCGATTGCGGCGAGGACGGCCAGGGGAGTCCCGGCAGCGATTCCGCAGGCACCTGCAACCACCACCACGGAAATCGTTGTTGTCCAATCACGCGTCACCAGATAGGTTACTGTGGCCGCGATTAGCGCGATATAGACCCGGTAGGCGGCGAAGCGGTCGGCTAGCCTGATTGCGGGCGCCCGCGAGGATTGGGCTTGTTTGATCGCCTCAATGATTTTTCCGTAAGACGATTCTTCGCCGACGCGTTGCGCTCGGATTTCGAGAGCGCCCACACGATTGATCGAACCGGCGAAAACGGCGTCGTCCTCGCCTACGTCGACCGGCAGCGGCTCGCCGGTGATACGCGATTGATCGACGGAAGATTTGCCCGCCACCACCGTGCCATCGACCGGTATGCGCTCGCCGGGGCTGACGACGACGATCCGGCCCGGTTCGACCTCGTGCAGGGGAATGGAAGATGTACCGTTTTTTCCGCGTATTCGAACCGTGTGTGGCAAGAAGGCCATGAGGTCTGAAAGTGCATCGTGCCCTCGCTCGACCGAGAGATCTTCGAGGATTTCGGCGGCTAAGACGAAGGCTGTGATGACCAAAGATGTGAGCCACTCGCCGATCGCGGCCGCCGCGCCGATGGCGATGAGCATCGAGAGTTCCATGCTCATTCTTGTGTGCCGAATATCTTCCCAAGCTTCTTTTGCTATCGGAAAGCAGCCGACGAACAGTCCTGCCGCGGCCACGGCGGGGAAGTGTTTTGTAGGTTGCGTGACTCCGAAGGCCAAGAGGATGGCACAAAGCGTGACGAAAAGTGTTCGGAGAACGTCCCATCGATCGATTTTTGCAAGTAGATTCCGAAAAGTCGGCTTTTGTTGAATGTTGGGTTTCATGCGCATTCCCATCTGCCGTTTGGAGCGCTCTTGTCTTCATTCTATCGAGTTGGGGACAACTAATGTATCACTGAGGTTGAATAATTGATCCCAAGAATGTTGGGATACCGTGTATATACGGTGATATTCAAGGGTTTGCGGGGTATTCAAACGGTTACTGTGCCGGTAAACTGGTTATCCCGTAGAACGTGTCGCGTTTGGGCAAGCGTGACGTTCATAACGGTAGCGCTATGGAGGAGTGCATATGGAACGAGCCGCGGAGGTGGTTGAGCGTGCTGCACCGAAACGCTCCTACTCCGGTTCAGTTGGGCAAAGTTCGGGCGGGACTTCGGCTGAGGCGGCCGACGACGCCGGAGAACATTCCCAACGCTCGCGCGATAGAATTCGTGCCTTTGTAGGCCTCACCCTCGGGGTGACCCTGCTTATTCTCACTCTTTTTCTCGACCCGGGGATTCGCTCGTCGTGGTCCAATGTGGCCGTTGCGTTGACGGCTTGCATTGCTCTGGCCATATCGGGACGGTACCCGGTGGCCGGAGCCGTCGTCGAAGCGATTGCGCTCATGCTGGTTTGGGTGACGGCGGACAAGACGATCTCGCTGTCTTCGATCTCTGTGTTCCTCGTGACATCAATGGTCATTTGGTCGGGGCACCGCGTGGTCATTTTCCTGGTCACGCCCTGGTATCTGGCCGCCATCGTTTTGGTGGACTCAACGAGCGCGTCGGATCAGGGGGAATTGGTCAGGGGAACTCTCGTGTGGTTCACCTTCGAGATGGTCTTTGTACTTCTTGGCGAGCTTCTGTTGCGCCAGCGACTGGCCAACATCAATCTCGAGAAACAGCGGCGGGCGGAATTGGCGGCCCAACGCCGAGCGATCGCCAGAGAGCTCCACGATACCGCCGTCTACTCGGCGACGATGGTGGTCATGCGCGCCGAGGCGGCCAGGCTGCGCGGCGACATTGACTCGAGGTTGGCGGAGGACCTGGAGTTCATCGCGCGCACGGGCCGCGCGGCCACGGCGGATCTGCGGCATATGCTCGAGCTCCTGCGGGCTTCCGACAGTCTCGAATCAACCCCGGAGTTCGATCCCGCTGTGCGTTTCACGATCATGGATAAACCTCCGCTAGAGGCGATCGAGGAGCAGGTGGCGAAAGTCAGGGCCGCGGGTTTCAAAGTCCAAGTGGCCATTGACGGCGATGTCTCGATTCTGCCCGAGGTCGTCGCTGCCACGTTTTCCCGGGTGGCCACGGAGGCGTGTTCGAATATCGTCAAGCACGCCGATCGCTCCGGTCCCGTGAGCATCATGGTGGACGCCAATCCCGACGCCGTTGACGCCATATTCATCAACACCGTGCCTTTGCCCGGCGACGGGCTCGGCGCACTGGGCGGCTTTCCCTCCGATCGCCCCGCGGAGATGCAAGCCAACCACTTCGGATTAACCGGCCAGCAAGAGCGCGTGGAGGCTCTCGGCGGGAACATCGAAGTTCTTCAGATTTCCAACCGGTGGATCGTCCGCGTATCCATCCCCCTGCACGGCTGAAAGCCAGGAGAAGCGAATATGAACGAAGCAGCCCTATCGGAACGAGCACGGCGGCCAGAGCCACGTCAAACACAACGTGAGCGTCGTATCAGCATTGTCGTCGTCGACGATGACGAGGAAGTGCGCAGGAACATCGCAACCTACCTCGAAACTGCGCCGGACATCGACATCATCGGCATGGGGACGAACGGAATGGAGGCCGTCAGGCTTGTCGGCAGGCTCAACCCCGACATCCTCATGACCGACGTTCGCATGCCCCTCATGGACGGCATCACCGCGAGCGAGCAGGTCAAAGCTCTCTACCCGAATACGAAGGTCATTCTGCTCACCACGTTCGACGACGACGAGGTGATGCGCTCCGGCTTTCAAGCGGGAGCTGGAGCGTTTCTGTTGAAGAATACAGCGCCCGACGACCTTGTAAAGGGAATCAAAGATGTGGCCTGCGGCGGCACCGTCGTTTCGCCCGGGCCGGCCTCGCGTTTGGTGCAGAACTACCTCGTTCCGCTGCCTTCCGAAGACGGGTTGAATGTCCAATTCTCCAAGCGAGAGATGGACGTGCTCAAACTCCTGTGTCAGGCCTACTCGAACTCGGAGATCGCCACTCAGCTCTACGTCCAAGAATCGACGGTCAAGACGCACATCTCATCGATCATGTCCAAGTTAGGCGTCAACACTCGACTCAAGATAGTGGTGCGCGCCTATGATCTGGGGCTTGTGCGGCCTTGAAATGGCGAAACGGCGGTGGTTTGAGGGTGCGGGCTCGCAGGTTTGCCGGGCTGCGGCCGGATACTGAGAGCCAAACTTACAAAAACTTCTTCATCTTTCCTACTTTTGGGGGAGGTCGTCAAATCTCCGGCTGGGTAATCTTATAGACATCACGTCAAGGAGGTAATTCAAATGAAAGCTCTGGGAATCACCGCGGCGGCATCTATCGCACTGACGGCGACCCTTCTTCCGCTGGGAAGCGACTCGACCGAGTCGGTTTCCAATGCGCCCGCAGCAGCAAGCCGCACCGCATTGGTGGCCCAAAAGCGGACCGCAGAACCACAATTTAACTTCTGCACCTTCAAGCTGACCAGAAGCTGGAGGTTCCTGTGCGGAACACGTTATCTGCGCAGGTGAACTAGATCGTAGCGGCGAGAACAGCTGAATAGACCAGGTAGTCGATTCGGTGCAATGCGCTGAGTCCTTGGCCATCGCTCTGTGAGGGCGGGAAGCCGAGAGTTGTTTTCGTCCCTTCCGGTGGTAGTCGATTGACTAGGTCTCGATGCCGCCATTGCGTCAGGGTGATGCGTGACACCCTCGACGCATCCTTGGGGCCCGGGTGAGCGTGACGCCCGGGCCCCAATACCTTTTTCTCTCGCTTTTCTCTCCTTTACCCCTCACTCCTCAGGCTTCGACTTATCGTCGGTCTTCGCCATTAACATGAGGAGCATGAAATCCTCGCAGCCTTCGCTTTGGAATGGCCCTACGGTTCAAGGCCCCTTCGGGCGTTCCACTCTTCGCCATCCCTGGGAATTGCCGCTTTTGATGTTCGTCGGTCTGACGACGGCGGGAGTGCTGGCTCTGTATTGGTGGGCTCTCACCGCTCCTGAAGCGCTATGCGATACCGGTCTCGAAAATGCGTTGTTCAGGGGATATCTCAGTTACCTGCCCAAGGCTTGCGTGCGGTTCCGTGACACCTCGGAGATCCTCTCCATAGTCCTGTTGATCGTCATCGCCCTAGCCGTGGGAATTTGGGTGGGGCGCGCCTTCATCTACGCGAATCTTCGTGCGCAGGGCGTGCGCATGAGTCCCACGCAGTTTCCTGAGGCCTACCGGATGGTCATCGAAGCAGCCGAGCGGACCGGCCTGCGAAAGGCACCCGACGCCTACGTGATTTTGGGCAACGGGAGAATCAATGCTTATGCTTCGGGTCACGGACATCGACGCTTCGTCGCGGTCTACTCCGATCTGTTCGAAATCGGCGGTTCGGCGCGCGACCCTCAAGCTCTACGATTCGTCATCAATCACGAGGTCGGCCATTTGGCGGCGGGGCACGTGAGCTTCTTCCGACTCCTATTCATGTCGATCGGCAGTTTTGTCCCGATTCTTGGACCTGCCTTATTACGAGCTCAGGAATACACCGCGGACAATTACGGCTATGAGGGCGCGCCCGACGGGGCAGCCGGAATAATTGGCGTTCTGAGTGCGGGAAAGTACTTGGGCGCGCACGTCAATTTCAATGCGATGGCGGACAGGGCCGGCACAGAGCGCGGATTCTGGCTCCACACGGTCAATTGGGCATCGAGCCATCCCGTTCTCACCTGGCGTGCGCAAGCCTTGCGTGACCGCGGCAAACCCGGCCGTCTCATGATCAAGCCGCCCATTCGAAGTGCGGTTTACTCCTCGCACCTGCTCGCCGGGCAGGCGCGCAGCAGGGGATGGCCCACACCCGAATGGGCTGCTGAGATGCTGCGGACCACCAAGCCAGTCACCGACGAGGAGCAGTTTGGGCGATATCCGGGGCGGACGTACTCTGCGCCGGCCGACGTCCTCCGGCTGAGCGACCCGGCAGGCATTCCGGTCGTGCGGGATCCAGGTGTTCCGCCTAATGGAATCGATCCAACATCGGCGAATCTGTGAGTGGATCGGCGCCGTCGGTATCCGGTATTTGATGCCGTAAGCATTCGGCGTTGAGGCCGACGCCGTGCGTCCGAAGACTGAGGCCGACGCCGTGCGTTAGAAGCCGAAGGGGTTTCGGCGTTTCATCAGATGTTGAGTGCAGTAGCTTTCGACGTCGAACACAAAGGCGGGCAGGCGCAGCTAAATGGGGGTAAGTTGTGTGGCGGGTATATGGGGAGGATAAAATTCTCCCAGCTTAGCCGTGCATTTCAGCCGTGCTGCGCAGCATCCTGGCTCGTTGTGCATTCTGGACTGTCGAAAGGGGCAAAGATGGCTCTGCCGTGGATTGAGGTCGTCGACGTCGCCGAATGTCGATACTGCGGACGCATTTTGGTCGAGGCACTGTGCGTGGAACATATGTGATCGGTGCGCGAAGCGGGAGGCATCACGCTCACCCGCTCGGGCAAAGGGCGGCGAGTATGCCTGGATGGAAGAAAACGCCGTTTCCACGTTGCTCGAGATAAGAGCTTCTAGGTTGTTCGGGACGACGCCTGCGAGGTTGTTCGGGACGAGGGCTTCAGTCAGAGCTTAGAACGTCCTCGCAGTCGGCTTGATGCTCGCGGTTCTCCGGAGGGATCTTCGACTATCGGGCCCGCTTCTTCTAGGTCGGCAAAGTCAATGAAAGAACGGCATGTCAATAAAGGAACGCTATGAGTACAACAATGAGACGCTTCAACGAACTTGAAGCCCGTATGGATGTGTTCTTGGATAGGCTCGAAACGCGGGTCAGGGAAGTTGGCACAAAGGCCCGCGACGATGCGTTACGTATGAAGGGGGAAGGCGATGAAGCTCAGGACTCCCAGAGTGACTTCAAGTCGACGATGACGAGACGCATATCCGCCGTGGCCGACAGAGCCGAGACGACCTTCGGAGAACGGTTCGTCAACTTTTCGCGGGCCGACGGCGAGGATATTCGAGCGGCCTACGAGAACCTAGAGGCGAAAGTCCAAGCCTGGGCGCAAAAAACCAGGGACTATGCGAAGCATCTGTTCGATTCTCTTGACGATGTTTATGCGCAGGAGGTCTGGGACGCGGCGGTGGCCGAGTGGAGATCACAGGCGAGCCGTTTCGCATGCTCGCAGTGCTCTTCGCCCGTACCGGTGCCCGAGCTCTACACCGAGACCGTCCGACTTCCGTGTGCCGAATGCGGCACGCAGGTCGTATTTACCCCTCCCTCCGCCATGATGAGTGCTCGGCGTGCTGCTGAGGCGCTCGCCGAGATCGAAGCGCGCGACGCAAAGCACGTCTACGAAAAAGGCGGTTGGGAGAGTGTGGCAGGAGCTGATGGTGCAGCCCTCCTCGAATATCTCCTGATCAGGCAGTGGGCTTTGGCCAAGCGGGTCCCTTCCTTTGCGGCGAAGAAGGCGGAAACTCTGGCTGACGAATTCCGCACCGAGATGTACGTGAAGGAAAGCTCCCTGGCTCCCGAGGGGTACAGAGAAACCGAGTGCGGCTACTACTACATGATGAGTGGTTTCGGAAAGCTTGCCACCGGGTTTCGTCGTGAAGGGAGAACCGAGGATCTCAATCTTCTTCTGGCGATACTGCCGGGGGCCGCACGCCCTGAGTGCCGTTTCGCTCAGGCAATATTAGATGGGTCCTATAGTGATCAGTTGTATGCAAAGTTCTTTAATTATGCACAGGAGAACTTTCCCCCTCTCCCAGGCGGAGAGGCGTTCTGAGACTTTCCGGCGGAGCGGCCGTCGGCAGGGCTGGTCTCCGTGCGTTTTGCCGACGTCATCAGCCCAACGGGATGTCGTGACATGAAACGAAACGCTCGATGCATGAACTCGACTCACGAATAGAAAACGAAGGATGTCACATATGTTTGGAAAGCTCTTCAAGAAGCTGACCCGAAAAGGCGCGAAGGAAGGCTCACTTGGGGAGGAACGGGACAAGATCCCGAGTGCGCATCCACCGCTTCCTGGAGCAGACTTTCCTGGAACAGACTCCGATGCGCGAGTTTCCTTGGACTTGCCCGGTCAGAGCCAGACGCGGGACGACCAGAGCCTGCAACGGGATGGTCAGAGCCAGACGCGGGACGGTTGGGAACCGGCAGATTCTTCTGGTGCCGGCTCTCCGGAGGCCGGTCGGCAAGCGCAGGACGTTGGTTCGCATGAACAGACTATCGGTCAGCAGAGCCCCCGGTCAGGCCAGCAGGGAGCTGACTCTCGGCCTGCGGAAATGCGGGGCACGGGCTCCGTCTCGAGGCGGGCGGCTCTGCGCGCAGGTGCGCGGGTGTCAGGCGACGTAGCCGGCACAATTACGGGGGAAGAGGCCGAAAGGCAAGCTGAAATGACAGAGGCCGTCCGCCGCGCTTATCGAGAGTTCGAGCGTGCTCGCAACGATCCGAAAAGTGTCGCGGGCATGGCCGCCTCACATTACGGAGCCTATCTCATGGCCCGTCAGCGCGCTCTGCATGCGATCATGCCGACCTACGCTCAGTCCAAAGTGGCGGATATGACCCGTGCCATGAAGGAATATGTCGCTTGGCAGGATCCGATGTTTGCCCCCGCGGGGTACGTGGAAACAGATACCGCCTACAACAACGCGCTGGGCAGCTTCGGTGACACAGTCATCTATCTGCGCGACGGGGCGTCTACGCATGAAGCCGAATGGATGCTTGCCGTCGTCGACGGTTTTGCGCGCGAGGGATGTCCAATGGCGAAGGCTATTCGTTCGGGTGCGTATGACGAGGGCATGTGGCAGCAAGCTGCGGCTCGGGCGCAGGCTCAGCCGCATGTGGCAACCCATTGCGGTGTGGACATAGGTGGGATTTGGCATGCTTTTCCTTTTGCCCTTCCCGCGGATCTTGATCGTGAAGAGAAGGCGGATCTTCGGCGTCCCATGGCTCCCGACGACCTCGAACCCGAGGCGAAACACTACGCGGATACTTGGTACGGCCGATGGCTCGTGGTCCGCAGTGGGCACATCCCTGTCCTCGGGACGCTCGATAGTGGCGATGTGAATAAAGCCGCCGAGGCGCTTTCACACTGGGGGGAGATGTTTGTGCAGGCTAACGCCCGCCTTGCCGCATTCGGAGACTATAAAGGCGGCAAGACTTTGGAGTTGACAAGCATAGAGCTGAACAGAATCCTGGGCGATTTCATTGAGATTACGCGCCGGTACGTGCAGGCGCGCTTGAACGGGCAGGCAAGCGACCATTTCGTCGACGATGTCGCAGATTGTCTATTGTCATCGCAGATAACGATGAACAGGGCGATTCGCTCTTTCTACGCCGACCCAAGCGGCGGGCCCGCGACGGTTGCCGCGGAGGTAGACTCGTGGACAGATCGGACGGAGGCTGCTATGACGTCGGTTGGGGCGGAGGAGGAATCGGCGCGGGCAGCAACAGGAGCGGAATCGGCGCGGGCAGCAACAAGCGTGGACTCAACGAGTGCGGTGAAAGAAGCGGCCCTCACCGCTCCCAATGAGGTTGTGAATCGCGTGGATCCATTGGCCCCAGAGATCGAGCCGGGCGAGAAAACCTCGCTTCACGGCCGCGCAGTAGAAACCGAGCCCGGAATCGCCGATGACATCGTCTTTTGAAACACCGGCGATATCCTTGAGGGCGGTGCATGGACACCGAGCAGCGGTAGCTGCCGAGCGGCGTAATTACCTAGCGGCGGTGGGCCTGGGCGTGACGGGCGGAACCTTGGACTTGGGATGAATTCCCACAATTCCGGGCGGCATTGGTTGAGCCGGCAGTGGCGATGGGGTCGGTGTCGAAGCCTGAACTGCGGGGGCTTTGGCGGTTGCCGCGGCGCTTCGCGGGTTGAAACTGGGAACGTTGGATCCCAGCCATTCGAGCGCCTTCGGCTGGGCGGTCAACCAGGCATCCCATTTGTGAGAGCTCCCTTGAACGTCGAGGGACGTGAGAGAGGTCGGCGACGACACCTTCGGTGCGAAGGCGTCGAAAGACTGGCGGAACTTTCCGTCACCAGTTCCAGAAAGATTCCATATCCGCACCGGCGGCCGGTTACGTTGGACCTCATCGGCGAGGGTATAGCCCGCCTGGTTGCTCTCGCCGGAAGGGAAAAGAGGCTTGTAGTACCCGGACATGGAGATGGACGTTCTGAACAGGTCGGGATGACGCACCGTGAACATGTTGGCGCACCACGCTCCTGCAGAGTATCCGTAGGTTGTCCAAGCCTCGGGGTTTCGTTCGGTCCGAAGATTGGCCTTAACCCACGGCACAACGGTTTTCGTCACCCACGTTTCGATTGCCATCCCCTGAACGTCCATGCACTCGGTGTCGGCGTCGTGAGGGAAAACATTAGGGGAGACGACGATGGAATCGCGGATCTTTCGCGAGGTGACGGCCTGAATCAGGTCGGTATCGGTGTGCAGCGGCTGCTCGTAGCCTTTCGGAGAGCCGGGAACTCCCGGGAAGGCGACGATGACGGTGTAAGCCTTGTTCGGGTTGCTCAAATAGCTTGGGGGAAGCCATATCCGCGCCCACGCGTCATTATTGCCCTGCCCGGGTATGTGGGAAGTGACCCATTGTCCGTTCGGAGCGGTCGCTGAGATTCCCTCCAGGGCCGAATTCTTCAGGGGATTTCGCTGTAGCTCGCTGAACGTGCCCGACGACGAGCTCGCCGAAGGAGATGCGGTTGCCGTCGGTGAACCGCCGGCGGCAAGAGCTTCGCCGTTTCCGCCGTATTGCGTTGTCTTTCCATGATTCGAGGCGTAACCGAAGAGGTCTTGCCAATCGGAATACCAGATCGAAAAACGATTGAATACCAGGAAAGCGGTGGAAAAGAACAGGAGCGCGCTTATGGTGACGCCGAGGGCCTGTTGGGCATAGGCACGTGATCCGCGCCAGCGCCTTTGGGGAACCCAAAAGATGGTCCAAAGGAAGCAGGCCGTTGTGACTGCAATGGCCGTCCACAGCAGGCTTGTTGAGGTGAGAGCGAAAAAAGCCATGGTGAGAAGCTGTATCCGTATGTTGTTTTTATTCTGATGTATTGACCGTCGATCAGTGCTTCGCTGCTCTGTGCGACGGGACTTTTCCTCGGGAGAGGCGCGCGGGAGCGGGCCTGAGCTGACGTTCCCACGCTCTGCGTAGAAATGCCATTCGAATCGAATCCCACCTCCTTCCGTTCCATACGCGCGCTTCTGGGATTCTAGCGCATTCGGTGAAACCGATTCTTGCCGCAGCGCGCATCATGCGTTCGTTTCCACTCCATGTGGTGAGAGTGACGAGGTGGGCGTCCGTTTTCTCGAAGATCATCGATACCCACATTTCCAGGGCTTCGCGTCCGATTCCTTGGCCCCAACGATCTGGGTCGTAGAGGATGATGCCGACTTCCCACCACCCGCTTCCCGCAGGATTCTCTTCGTATCGCGTGACGATTCCGGCGGGTTTGCCGTCAACGAAGACCATGCGACGGTCGGTGTCGCGAAACCACTCGGCATCCTCGGCCATGAAATCCTGGATGCTCTTCTTCCCGGGCCTCTTGAAGTAAGGGGCGTCCCAAAGGGCCCACTCCGGCTTGGACACTTCGTGTATCCAATGCC
>CAUSGP010000050.1:0-10774 GCA_963531075.1 uncultured Actinomycetaceae bacterium
GGGGTGCTCCGGGTGATTGAGCACAGCGTCCACCGAGCCCGACTCAACGATATTCCCCTTGAACATCACGTGGACGGTGTCGGCCATGTCCGCAACGACGCCCATCGAATGGGTGATGAGGAGAATGCCGGTGTTGAGCTTATCTTTGAGCGAGCGCAACAGGTCGAGAATGTCTGCCTGCACCGTGACGTCCAAGGCGGTGGTCGGCTCGTCGGCGATGATGACCTTCGGATTGCACGAGATCGCCATGGCGATGACCACGCGCTGGCGCTGGCCGCCGGAAAGCTGATGCGGATATTGCTTGATCCGGGCTTCGGCGTCGTTCAATCCCACCATCTCGAGCAGCTCGGCCGCCCGTTTGCTCGCCGCGGCCCCGAAAGCGATCCCGTGTTGCTCGAGCGCCTCCGTCATTTGCCGCCCGATGGTCAGCACGGGATTGAGGGCGGTCATGGGCTCCTGGAACACCATGGCCACGTCCTTACCGCGCAGGTTGCGCAAGCCCCGCAGGCCCAATCCCCGCACCTTTTGGCCCGCCACGGTGACGTCGCCGTCGATCGTCGCGTTCCCGGGCAGGAGGCCGAGCGCGGTGGTTGATGTGACCGATTTGCCCGAACCGGACTCGCCCACGAGGGCCACAACCTCGCCGGGCATGACGTCGATGCTCACTCCTCGCACGGCGTGAACACGCCCAAACTCCGTTTTGAACTGGACGTCAAGGTCTTTGAAGGACAGAACGGGATCCGAGGAAATCTCTTGGACTTCGATCACGTTGCCCCCGTCAAGTTCAGACTCCGCGGTAAGACGGTGGAAGAAACGTTCCTTCTTATCCGACACTAGGACACCTTTCCACTCTGGCGAGGATCGAACGCATCACGCAAACCGTCGCCGATGAAGTTGACGCTCAGGGCGAAGATGAGAATCGCCGACGCCGGAGCGAAGAAGAGCCACGGACGGGTGGTGAATGAAACCTGATACTCGCTGATAAGCAGGCCGAGTGATGTGTCAGGTGCCTTCACACCGTATCCGAGGAAGGATAGGGCGGTTTCCAGCAGCACGGCCGAGGCGATAAGGAGCGTCGCCGACACGATAATCGTTCCCAGGCAGTTGGGAAGAATGTGCCGGACGATGATGCGCCGCCCCGATGCTCCGAGCGCCCGCGCGGCCGAGACGAATTCCCGTTCTCGCAAAGAAAGGACTTCGCCTCTAACAAGGCGCGCCAGGCCCGTCCAACAGAGGATTCCAAGCATGAAAGCCAGGAAGACGATTCCGAATTCTCCCGTCATTCGGCCGACGACGGCGGCCAGAACGAGCAGCGGAATGACGATGAACAGGTCGGTCAAACGCATGAGGACCGCCTCGACCCATCCGCGGTAGTAACCGGCGATGGCCCCGACGAATGTGCCGATGAGGGTTCCGACGAGCCCGACGACGAAGGCAATGATGATCGAGTTCTGCGTTCCTCTCATGGTCAACGCAAAGTAGTCCTTGCCGACGGAGTCCTGCCCGAAAGGATGCTCGCCCAGGTGGAAGAATCCGAGGGTGGGACGCCCTTCGTTGATAATTGGATAGACGTCCGAGTAGTTGTACTTCCACCATCCCGGTATCGGCCCGTACCCGATCGACGTGAAGGCCACAAGAACGATGAAGATGAAGACGACGAAGGAGATCATCGCGCCTTTGTGGTGGAAAAAGCGACGGCGGACCAACTGTCCTTGCGAGTAGGACTTGTCCGTTGTCTGGTCGAGGACCTCGTCCTCCACCTCGACGGCTGCGAAGTCGGCGTCGGTCGTCTCGATGTCCGCGACGGAATGCTTGTTGTCTTTCATGCTTCCCTCCGAAGGTCACTGGATGTCATCGCAGCCTCACCGCCTGATTCTCGGGTCGATGTACGCGTAAAGGATGTCGGCGACCATGTTCATGACGATGGCGGCCGTGCCCGTCACCGCAAAGAAGGCCATAACCGGCATGGGGTCCACGGCATCAAGCCCCGAGCGGAACAGCTGGCCCATCCCTTCCCAGCTGAAGATCGATTCCGTGATGACCGCGCCGCCTATGAGATTGGCGAAATCGGAAGCGACGATCGTGGTGATGGGAATCATCGCATTGCGGAAAGCGTGGCGGGTGATGACCGTGCGCTCCGGCAGCCCTTTGGCTCTGGCGGTGCGGATGTAATCCTGGCCCAGCACTTCGAGCATCGACGAACGCGTGTACCTCGTGTAGCTGGCGAAGGAGATGAGAGTCAGAGAGATGGTGGGAAGGAGGAGGTGCGTGATGGTGTCGAGGACATTGAGCCAGAACAGCTCGGATCCCTGGAAATTCGGTGTTTCCGCAAGAACGGTGGAGACAGGCCGGCCGTTGACCAACCTGAGGTAATCGGACCAGTACTCCGCCATGTAATTGGCAAAAACGGCCAAGAAGGTGGCAACGGCGACCCAGACATTGGCCCATACCACGGAACGTTTGGCGTATCCGCCAAAGAAGACTCCGATGAGCACCCCCGCGATTATGGCCAACGCAAGAAGGAAGAACAGCAGGCCCCATGTGGGCTCCCAGAGCGCGCGGCTCGCGAGGACGAAAATCGCGATGCTCGCCAGGGAGGAACCGAGCGTGCACCCCAAGGCCCGCCTATTCGACAATCCGCAAAAGACGGAAACGAAGAGCACGGCCGAAGCGATCGAGACCACCGCCACGAATCCCCAGCCCAATTGTGCCTTGAGGAACCATTGAGTGTTCGAGATAAAGAGGAGCACCCCGACGGCGAAGGCAAAGGATCCCAAACCGGCATACAGCCTGCGGCGGAGCCCGCCGCCGACCAACGACTGCACGAAGACGGCGAATATCGCCGCGAAGATGATCGTCGTGAGGAAGGATATTGTCGGTCGGGCTAGCCAGTTGTTGAACTTGATCGCGCCGTACTGTTTGAGGAGAACGGCGAAGACGAAGGACGGCAGAGAGAAGAATGCGAAGGAAATAAGGGTGACGACGTAATCGAAGCCCGAATACTGCCGTATGGCCGTCATAACACCGAAGAAGATTCCGAGGACGATGGCGAAGATCGTCGAAAGGAATACGAGCCGGAGGCTTGCGCCCATGGCATTGACGAGAAGCTCGTTGACGGGCTGCCCCTTCGAGTTGGTTCCGAAGTCGCACGCGCCGACGAAGCACTTACTCGCTCCTTGGAGCCACGAGAAGTAGCGCACATACCACGGGTCGTTCAGGTGCATGGCTGCCGTGCGTTGATTGATGAGATTCTGGCGGTTGGAGCTCGCATTCTCTCTGAGATCTGCGAGAGGATCGCCCGAATTGATCGTCAGGACGAATAGGATGACCGAAGCCACCAACATGATGAGCGCTGATATGCCCAAGCGCTTGGCGATGAATTTGAACACTAGGCGTATCTTCTTTCCAACAGTTCGCGAACGTCGCCTGGCCGGCTGACGCACTCGAAGCGATATTTGCGGAAGGTGTGGCGGTTCCTCTTACGCCCGGCAGCTTTACATGCGGGCAAGGCCGCCCACGCGGACGTGAAGATGTGTCGGTTCGCCGTCACTTGATCAACCTCCTCGTCCATTTCTCGGCGTTCCACACAACTCCCTTCTGCGTGATGTTCCGCTCAACGTTCCCCACCCCGTCCATGTAGCCGGTAACGCCAGGGTGCATGTATAGCGGAATGCTGAACAGGTCGTCCCACAAGATCTTCTCGATCTTCTCCTTGGACTTGAGCCACGTTTCCTTCTCGAAGGTGGTGACGACCTTCTCCCACTCGGCGTCGACTTTCTTATTGGAGTATTTGCCCGTGTTCTGCGGCGCGCCGGTCTGGTACATGGTCTGGCCCGAGGCAACCTGCTTGGAACCCGCCCAGGCGAAGAGGGCCATATCCCACTGACCGCTGTAATACTTGCCGCCGTCATCCATAAAATTGGCCCCGGAGATATCCTTGACCTCAATGCCGGCCTTCTTGCATGAAGCCGTGATGAGGGAGACCGTGTCCGCACGTCGGGGGTTGCCCGAACGGTAACCTATCTGAACTACGGGATTAGAAATCTTGGACTCGGCCACAAGCTTCTTGGCCTTGGCGATGTTCACCTTGTCGTACTCGCCGTTGTAAGAGGATTTGACCACGGCATCGTAATCTTCATCCGTCGGATAGAACTCACGTGCGTTGAGGATCTTGGCTTTGGGATCGATGGGCTTAACGAGCTTATCGACGATCTCTTGACGTGGAATGCAATAGGCCATCGCTTGACGCAGTTTGGCCCCACCTTCCCCTTTGAACACCGACTGCTCACCAAAGTTGAAATCGATGTGCTCCCACGACAGCGTCGGCCCCTGGAGCAATGTCGCGTTGTTTACTTCTTTGATGCGCTTGATCGCGTCTTGCGTAGCCTGCGGCTCAATGACGTTCAGATCGCCGTTCTCAAGGGCCTGCAGCTGACCGTCTTCGGAAACCTGCTTGATGATGAGCTCATTCACCCCTGGCTTCTTGCCCCACCAGTCGGGGTTGGGCACGAGCGTGACGTACTGATTAGCTTTCCAACCGCCTTTTTTCAATGCAAAGGGGCCGGACGAGGGAACGTCTTCAAGTGGGGGAAGCTTGCCCGGAGTCATCTTATTCCAGTTATTCCAGGCTGCAGCAGCTTTCTTGGCCACCGCAAAGTCTTTATTTTTGAGGGCTTTGAACAGCTCGCTCTTGGTCATCCCGATCTTCCTGGCGATGACATGCGAGGGAAGGGCGCCATTGACATTGAGTTCCCAATCGGGGTACGGGTTATCGTACTTGACCGTGAATTTCTTATCGCCCTCGTTGCACTGCGGGCCTTCGGAGACCGGGTGGGCATACCCGGCGGGATCGCCGACATTGTTGAACAATGGCTGGCCTTCGCCGGTTTTCTTATCGGCCTCCCCCGCGGATTTTTGCCCGTCAAGAATCCAATCGGGGTTCTGGCTCACCCAATCGAAGTAATAATCTTCGCAGGTGATGGGTATTTTCCCCTGATAGACAGCCTTGTCGTTGATCGTGTACTCAACGGTGAGAGGGTCGTCGGACACCTTCTTGTAGTCGCCTAACTCGGTTCCGTGCTTCCATTGGCCCTTGGGGTCGAAGTAGCCAAAATCCGATCCCAAACGATCCGACACCGCGGCGGTCGCCGTCGAATACGCCTCGACAGTCCGAGAATTGTATCCACCCCACTCCTGCTTGCCCGGGGAATAGCTGATCGATTTGCTAACAACGCCTTCGATCTTGCTTTTGCTTCCGGAACCGCAGGCCCCTAGAGCCAGTGCTGCCGCGGCAGCGGCCGCGACCAACGAGTAGGCCTTCTTCATAGAAGTTCCCTCCTGATTTCGTTTTCATATGCGGGAGCTGTCCCAGTGCGCGTGGGCTCCCGAGAACCAGGCAACGAACCAGCCAATGTTCGTAGGAGGATCATATACCTAAAGTTGGAGGGACGTTACACATATCCCACATTCCGAATAAAAACAACGCCTGGTCTTTACTCCAGCGATACGGATATATCGATTCTTTTGAATCTCATGCACCCCATCCCCTTCTCCAGGGCGTCGCGGCTTCCCTCACCGCGGAATGCGCTACGGCTTTGCCCGGCCGGGAAGGCGTCGCTAAGAAATACCTGGTGCATAGTCATGAATATTAACGCATAGAGATGCGATTCGCGATATCGAGGACTTTCCAACTCGAAAAGATGGGTCTAAAGGCCTAAAATTGTCGTGTGAATATCCTTCACCTCTTAGACAGAGGCCCTATGAGTTACAGCGAAGTCGATGGGGTCCAACGCGAAATCCACACCGCCGTGGCGCGCGGCGTGGAGCCGGACACCCTCATCGTATGGGAGGCGAAGGATGTCTACACGGCCGGGCGTCGCACTCGTCCGGAGGACATTCCCGACCCGTCCGTGCCCGTGGTGGAGGTCGATCGTGGAGGCTCCGTCACCTATCACGGGCCGGGGCAGGTCATCGTCTATCCGATTATCCGAGTGCGGCCGCCAAAAGACGTCGTCGCCTTCATTCGGGCCGTGGAGGCGGCCATCATCAAGGCGCTTTCGAATTTCGGCATTCGCGGGGAACAGATCGACGGACGGTCGGGGGTGTGGGTCGGCGGTGAAAAGATCTGCGCGATCGGATTGAAATTCGCCTCGGACACGACGATGCACGGCCTTGCCCTCAACGTGACGACGGACGTTTCGAAGTTTTTCGCGGTCAACCCGTGCGGAATCACCGATGCTGGAGTAACGTCGATGCAGCGGCAGGGCGTCGAAGCCTCGCTTGGCGAGGCGGCGGCAGCGTTGACGTTAGCCCTCGAAGAACAGCTCGCGAGCTTCCAACTGGAAAGGTAAACGATGACGGTAGCCCCCGAAGGACGCAAACTTCTGCGAGTCGAGGCCCGCAATGCTCAGACTCCGATCGAGAAGAAGCCCGATTGGATCAGGACCACCGCCGTGGTCGGCGACGATTATGCGGACATCAAAAGCCTCGTTTCAACGGCCTCGTTGCACACGGTGTGCCAGGAAGCCCAGTGCCCAAACATTTACGAATGCTGGCAAGATCGCGAAGCCACTTTCTTGGTGGGAGGCTCGGAATGTACTCGCCGCTGCGACTTCTGCCAGATCGCCACGGGAAAGCCGAAAGGGCTAGACCGCGGCGAACCGCGCCGAGTGGCCGAGTCGGTTCGGCACTTGGGGCTTCGTTACGCCACGGTCACCGGTGTGGCGCGCGACGATCTTCCCGACGGCGCATCCTGGATCTACGCCGAAACATGCCGCCAGATCCACGAACTGTGTCCAGGCACGGGAGTCGAGTTGCTCGTCGACGACTTCCAGGGCGACATTTCAGCACTGCGCCAGGTTTTCGATTCTCGCCCGGAGGTCTTCGCCCACAACCTTGAAACGGTTCCGCGAATCTTCAAAAGAATCCGCCCTGCTTTCCGGTATGAGCGTTCTCTCGACATCATCGCGATGGCCTCCGAAGAGGGATTGGTGACCAAGTCGAATCTTATTCTCGGCATGGGTGAGACTCGCGAGGAGATCGAAGAAGCAATGGTCGCACTGCGGCAGAATTCCTGCGATCTTCTCACAGTGACGCAGTACTTGCGCCCGTCCCCCCTGCATCACCCGATCGACAGGTGGGTCAAACCCAACGAGTTCATTGAGCTGCGCGACCTCGGAAAGAAGATGGGCTTTTCGGGTGTTATGGCCGGGCCGCTGGTTCGCTCCTCCTACCGAGCCGGTCACCTGTACGGCATGGCGATGACGGCCAAGGGCCGCACGCTCCCACCCGGCATGGAACATCTAGGCGAGCCAATGGAGGCGCGCCAGGAGGCTAGCTGGCTATTGTCCAAGGGCAGGGGGTGCTGAGGCCAGACGGTCCTTGACGGCCACGCGATCGATTTCGCCGTCGCCGTTGAGCGGAACCCGCTCGATACGAGCCAACCCGCGCGGAAGCTTGTATCTGGCCAGAACCCGAGCCGCGAATGCCTGGCGTTCCGCAAGGGTCGGCACGGCTGCGTCCTCGCACACGATCGCGGCGGCCACGACCTCGCCCCAAACCTCGTCCGGAACGCCCACCACCCCGGCATCCACGATCTTGGGATGACCGCGCAGAACTTTCTCCACCTCCGCCGGGTTGACGCCTTCGCCTCCCGTACTTATCCGATCGGACAGGCGTCCCACAACCGTTACCTCGCTGCCGCCGACGGCAACGTCGCCCGTGCGCAACCAGCCCCCGTCCATGAAAGAGGCGCGGGTTTGTTCGACGTTGTGCCAGTACCCGGGGCTGACAGACGGCCCTCTCACGAGCAGCTCCCCCACGTTGGCGTCCGTACAAGTCTGCGGGTCGACGATCCTCGCCTCGATGTGGGCGAAAGGCCTGCCCACCGAACCGGCGGACCCCACCCCGCAAGGCCGGAAGGTTCCCGATCCTGCTGTTTCGGTCATACCCCAGACGACGACCGGCCGCAGCCCTGCGCTTTTCAGCTTCTCCACCAATGTGCGTGAGACGGGCGCGCCGCCGATGACCGGCAACCGCAAGCTGGTCAGGTCGAAGCCGGCCAGGTCCGGCTGCTCGAGGATCGCCCAGAACATCGTCGGAACCCCGAAAAAGATCGTGGCCTGCCATTCCTCAATGAGTTTGAGGATTTCGGATGCTTGGAAGGACCTCGTGAGGACGACGGTCCCTCCCGAAACGAACAGATCGAGAGTTCCGCCGTTAAAGCCGCCGATATGCGCGAGCGAGGCTCCCACCACGATGACGTCCTGAGTGCCGTACCCGAAAGCTTCTCGGAAATTTCGGGCCGACCACCACAGATTTTGATGCGTGAGCTCAACGGCCCGCAGACTGCCCGAGGCGCTTCCCGACGTATAGAAGATGGCCGCCGTCCCCGTGGGATACTCCACACAATTGAGCGAGGAACTGCCCGAACGGGATGAATCCGAGACGAAATTCCCGTCGTTTGTCGCCAACGCGGGGGCGAGCGCGAAGTATCCGTTGGCGATTCCCGCGCTGTAGGAAATATCGGAAGGGTCGTCGTCAATGAGGAAGCTCACGAGGCTTCCCGCTGAGGAAAAGCTCCCTCTCGCCGCCACCGTCGCATCGGCGAAAACCACGCGAGGCGAGCAAAAATCGACGATCTCCTGGACTTCGCTTTGCGTCAAACGGAAAGAGACGGGCACAAAAATGGCCCCCACTCTTGCGCAGGCAATGTACACGAACAGGTGATAGGGCGAGTTGTGAGCGACGAAAAGAACCCTGTCGCCTCTGCTCACACCGGCTTGAACGAGCAGCTGGGCGAGCTGACGGGTCACATGCGCGGCCTGGGCAACCGTCCATCGTTGCTCGCCGTAAACGACCGACAGAGCGGAGGGGTTTGCCCAAGCCGAGCGGTCGAGGGCGAATGCCGCGTTATAGGAAGAATCATGCAATCGTCCAGTACCCCCGCAGGATCTGCGCCAGCGCCCAGTCGTCTTCAAGCGAGGAAAGCTCGCGGACCGAGTGCATCGAAAGCAGTGGCACGCCCACGTCAACGGTGTCGATTCCCAGGCGGGTGGCCGTGATCGGGCCGATGGTTGTCCCGCAGGAAACCGAGTTGTTCGACACGAAAGTCTGCACAGGCTGACGAGCTTCCCGGGCGGCTCGCAGCCACAGCGCCTGCCCCACGGAGTCTGAGGCGTAGCGCTGGTCCGCGTTGATCTTGACCATCGGGCCGCCTCCCGCCACGGGATACTGCGTGGGATCGTGATACTCGGGGTAGTTGGGGTTGATCGAATGCCCGGCGTCGGCGCTCATGCACGAGGAACGTGCAAGCATCCGGTAGTACTCATCTTCGCTTGCTCCCAGCGCCAGCGCCGTGCGGCGAAGAACCCGTTCGAGCATCGGCCCCGCAGCACCGGTCGACGTGGATGAGCCGACCTCTTCATGATCGAAGGCGACATAGACCGCTATGTGCCGGTGCTCCGCGGCCAGGAGCGCGAGGAGTCCGGCGTGGGCTGAGACGAGGTTGTCCTGCCTTCCGCCCGCGAGGAACTCACCAGAGACGATCTCGGGGCTGTGCGCATCGAAGGCATACGCATCCATGGACGCAATCCGCTCCGGGTCGATTCCCGCGCTCTCACCGATCGTTTCGTGTACCGATCGCTTCCCCGTTCCAAACACAGGTTTGAGATGCCTCTGCCGATCGAGGACCAGCTTTTGATTGACGGAACGATCAAGATGGGGCGCGAGCTGTGGGATCGTCATAACCGGACCCGTGGCAAAGAGCCGATTCTCGCCGTCGGTCGTCGTCACACGCCCGGCGATGCCCAAGTCTCGGTTGAGCCACGAATTGACGAGTAGGCCTCCGTAGGTCTCTACATTGACTGAGGTGAAGCCGAAGGCTTTAGAATCGGCGACCGGTTTCACCTTGAACGACGGCGAATCTGTATGTGATCCCACCACGCGGAAGGCGCTGTGAGGCCCGGCCCCCTCGGGAACGAACCATGCGACGACGGCCCCGGAGCGGACGAGGTAATGGCCTCCCGTAGCGCCATTCCATTCGTCTTCGATGTTCTGGCGGATGTAGCCGGCCGCGTCAAGGCGGGACGCCACCTCGGCCGCAGCGTGGAAAGCCGTCGGAGAAGCGGAGATGAAATCGCGAAGATCCAGTGCGTGAGCGACCACCGCATCCCCGTCAAGTAGATTCTGCATGATTCAGTAGTCTAATGCGCAACGAGAAGGCGTGACGACGAGCGATAATGAAATCCCCAGAATATTCCTAATTTTTGAGCGGACAAAACTCAGCTTCGGAGTCCGGCCAATTATATTTTCTTTGATGCGTCAAGGAGAACGTCTCGCAGCACCAGCGCGTGGTTGTGAATCGGATCTTTTCCCGCATAGACGAGTGTCACATGCTCAGGAGCTCTAGAGAGGAATTCCGCCACAGCATCCGTCTCTTCTAACTCGTGTCGGTATCTTGCTTGAAACTCGTCCCATCGCCCGGCTTGGTCCTCGTGGAACCACTTCCTCAAATCTGCTGTGGGTGTGAGGTCTTTCGCCCATTCATCGATGTCCGCCTCGGCTTTCGAAATCCCCCGCGGCCACAGCCTGTCAACGAGCACTCGATATCCGTCGGATTCCGCGGGCTCGTCGTAAACTCTTTTGAGCGAGATTTCTTTGACCCTCGTACCCTCACTATGGTTTTCCATCGCCTTCGCTTCCATGCGTTCAGTCTATCGCTTGGGAAGCCGGCACTCGAGAGCCGATTCAGACTCGAAAGCGCCTAGCGTTCGAC